>NZ_NSGT01000022.1:0-269773 GCF_009192905.1 Xanthomonas sp. LMG 12459 | reverse complement strand
AAAAGAAAGCACACCCTGCCTTGCGCCCTCCGCGCTGACGCGCTCCGGGTCCGCGTCCATCCCGGGGATTCGCGGAAGGGGCATCCTGCCCCTGCCGCGAACGGCGCACATCCATGTGCGCCGCCCCTGCTGGGGTTTTTCCCCGCGATGGCCGCCGCTGCGGAAGGGAATCCGTTCAATCAAAAGCCGGAGCAACATCAACAGCAAAGGCCGAAGCAACTGCGACTGCTGCACACGCCTGGATCATTGCCGTGTCCGCCAACAAATGCGCTGCGCTTGGTGGCGCTCATTGCCTGTTGATCCTGATGGACACACAACAACGCTGATTTCCGCAACAGCGAGCGCTATTCGCGCGTGACGGAACAGCTCCTGCCGAGACTTGCGACACGTTGGCTGGGTGCACTGTGGGAGGGACTTCAGTCCCGACGCCTCAAGGTCGGGTGCCTGGCGGGCGCTCTTCGGCGCGACTGCATGACAGTTGGCTCCTACAGTGCGGCGGCATCGGGAAGGCGATCGACCCTCGCAACGCCCCGCCCCGCCTCAGTCCTGCAACCCCAGCGCCGCCAGCACCTGCGCGGCCAGCGCTTCGACGTTGTCGCCATCGGCGTGCAGGTGCAGTTCCGGCCGCTCCGGCACCTCGTACGGGGAGTCGATGCCGGTGAAGTTGGGAATCAGGCCAGCGCGCGCCTTGGCGTACAGGCCCTTGACGTCGCGCGCCTCGGCCACCGGCAGCGGCACGTCGACGAACACTTCGAGGAACTCGCCCTCGCCGAAGCGCTCGCGCGCCAGTTGCCGCTCGGCGCGGAACGGCGAGATGAAGCTGACCAGCACGATCAGGCCGGCATCGGTCATCAGCCTGGCCACCTCGGCGACGCGGCGGATGTTCTCCACGCGGTCCTCGTCGGTGAAGCCCAGATCGCGGTTCAGGCCATGGCGCACGTTGTCGCCATCGAGGATGAAGGTGTGGTAGCCCAGTGCGTGCAGGCGCTTGTCGACCAGGTTGGCGATGGTCGACTTGCCGGCGCCGGACAGGCCGGTGAACCACAGCACCTTCGGTGTCTGTCCCTTGATCCGCGCGCGCGCGGCCTTGTCCACGTCCAGGTGCTGCCAGTGCACGTTGCCGGCGCGGCGCAGCGCGAAATCCAGGGTCCCGGCGGCGACGGTGGCGTTGCTGTGGCGGTCGATCAGGATGAAGCCGCCGAGCGTGCGGTCCTGCGCGTACGGGGCGAAGGCGATGGGCTGGTCCAGCGCCAGGTTGCAGTAGCCGACCTCGTTGAGTTCCAGGCGCTTGGCCGCCAGCCGCTCCTGCGTATTGACGTCGATGCGGTGCTTGATCTCGGTGACGCTGGCGGCCACGGTGCGCGCGCCGATCTTCAGCCAGTACGGGCGACCGGGCAGCAGCGCGGCATCGTCCATCCACAGCAGGTGCGCGGCGAACTGGTCGGCCACCTCCGGCGGATCGCCGGCAGCGGCGATGACGTCGCCGCGGCTGACGTCGATCTCCTCGGTCAGGGTCAGGGTCACCGCCTGCCCGGCCACCGCGCGCGGCACCGCATCGGCGCCGATCAGCACCTGCGCCACCTGCGCGCGCCGCGCCGACGGCAGCACCACCACCGCATCGCCGGGCTGCACCGCGCCGGCCGCCACGGTGCCGGCGAAGCCGCGGAACTGCGCGTGCGGGCGGTTGACCCACTGCACCGGCAGGCGCAGACCGCCGTCGCCGCCGCGCGCGTCCAACTGCACCCCTTCCAGGTGTTCGAGCAGCGCCGGGCCGGCATACCAGGGCATGCGCGCCGAACGCTGCGACAGGTTGTCGCCCTCCAGCGCCGACAGCGGAATGCACTGCACGTCGGCGATGCCCAACTGCGCGGCGAGCGCGCGGTACTCGGCGGCGATCGCGTCGAACGTCGCCTGCGCGAAGCCGACCAGGTCCATCTTGTTGACCGCCAGCACCACGTGGCGGATGCCCAGCAGCGCGACGATGTAACTGTGCCGGCGGGTCTGGGTCAGCACGCCCTTGGACGCATCGACCAGCACCACCGCCACATCGGCGGTGGAGGCGCCGGTGGCCATGTTGCGGGTGTACTGCGCATGCCCGGGGCAGTCGGCGACGATGAACTTGCGCCGGTCGGTATCGAAATAGCGGTAGGCCACATCGATGGTGATGCCCTGCTCGCGCTCGGCGGCCAGGCCGTCCAGCAGCAGCGCATAGTCGATGGCTCCGCCGCGGGTGCCGTGGCGCTTGCTGTCGGCACCGAGCACGGCCAGTTGGTCGTCGAACAGCCGCTTGCTGTCGTACAGCAAGCGACCGATCAGCGTGCTCTTGCCGTCGTCGACGCTGCCGCAGGTGATGAAGCGCAGCAGCGGCTTGTGTTCGTGTTGCTGTAGGTAGGCGGCGACTGCGTCGCCGCCTACGGGAATAGGGAATGGGGAATGGGGAATGGAAACAGCGGTCTCCTGCGACGCGCCAGATGGCGGCGATGCTTGCTTTTGCACTTGCGATTCCCGATTCCCTGTTCCCGATTCCCAGCCCATCAGAAATACCCCTCCACCTTCTTCTGCTCCATCGAGGCGCCCGGGTCCTGGTCGATGATCCGGCCCTGGCGTTCGGAGGTGGTGGCCTGCAGCATCTCGGCGATGATCTTCTCCAGGGTGTCGGCCTGCGACTCGATCGCGCCGGTCAACGGGTAGCAGCCGAGGGTGCGGAAGCGCACGCGGCGCAGTTGCGGGGTTTCGCCGGGACGCAACGGCAGGCGTGCGTCGTCGACCATGATCAGCGCGCCGTCGCGTTCCACCACCGGGCGCTCGGCGGCGAAGTACAGCGGCACTACCGGAATCGCTTCGCGGTAGATGTACAGCCAGATGTCCAGCTCGGTCCAGTTGGACAGCGGGAAGACGCGCACGCTCTCGCCGGGATGGATGCGCGGGTTGTACAGATTCCACAGTTCCGGACGCTGCTGCTTGGGATCCCAGCGATGGTGCGCATTGCGGAACGAGAACACGCGCTCCTTGGCGCGCGCCTTCTCCTCGTCGCGGCGCGCGCCGCCGATGGCGGCATCGAACTTCCACAGGTCCAGCGCCTGCTTGAGCGCCTGGGTCTTCATCACGTCGGTGTGCACGCTGGCGCCGTGGCTGAACGGGCCGACGTCCTGGGCGACGCCGTCGGGATTGATGTGCACGCGCAGCTCCACGCCGGTCTCGGCGGCGCGGCGGTCGCGGAAGGCGATCATCTCGCGGAACTTCCAGCGCGTGTCCACGTGCAGCAGCGGGATCGGCGGCGGCGCCGGCGCGAACGCCTTGAGCAGCAGGTGCAGCAGCACCGAGCTGTCCTTGCCCACCGAATACAGCAGCACCGGATTGCGGAACTCGGCAGCGACCTCGCGCAGGATGTGGATGCTCTCGGCCTCTAGGCGGTCGAGGTGGGACAGGGGGAACGCACTCATCGAGACGGCGGCGGCAGGCAGTGGGAGACCGGACCGAAGCGTAGCAGCGGTCGTGGCAGTCGGGGCGGCAGTGTGCGTCGCGCCGGCCGCACGGCAGAAATAAGCCCCGGGCATGAGTCGATAACCCCTGTTCCTTTCTGCACCGCGCAACGCTTCCCTAACATCGGTCATCCCTTCCCAACACCCGGACCGGCCATGACCGCCGCCTCGCCCGCGTTGCCGCCCAGCCCCTTGCCCGAGGAGCGCAAGGCACTGCTGGCGCGGACCGTGGAGGGCCTGGACGCGGCCGGCCTGTGGTGGCTGTCTGGCTACGCTGCCGGCCTGGCCCAGGCGCAGGGGCCGGCAACGTCGGCGCTGGCCGTGGTCGCCGGTGCCGCCGCGTCACCCTCGCCCGCGCCGCAGTTGAGCATCGTCTACGGTAGCCAGACCGGCAACGCGCGCCGCGCCGCCGAACAGGTCGCCACCGAGGCCGAAGCCGCCGGGCTGGCGGTGCGCCTGCTGCGCGCCGACGTCTATCCCACCCGCGAACTGGGCAACGAACGCCTGCTGTACGTGGTCATCAGCACCCAGGGCGAGGGCGACCCGCCGGACGATGCGATCGGCTTCGTCGAGTTCCTGCAGAGCCGGCGCGCGCCAAAGCTGCCGCAGCTGCAGTACGCCGTGCTCGGTCTGGGCGATTCCAGCTACGCCGATTTCTGCGGCATCGCCCGGCGCCTGGACGCGCGCCTGGCCGAACTCGGCGCGCAGCGGCTGCTGCCGCTGGGCGAGGCCGACCTGGAGATCGAGACGGTCGCGGCGCCATGGCGCGTGCAGGCGCTGGCGCAGGCACGCGACGTGCTGGGCCGCCACACGCCCGCCGCGCCGTCGGCCACGGTGACCCCGCTGCGCGGCACCGCGGCCACGGCTTGGAGCCGCACTCAGCCGTTCGCCGCCGAAGTGCTGGCCAACCAGCCGATCAGCGGCCGCGACTTCAAGGGACCGCGCTACGCCGCGCACGGCCCAGCCGACAAGGACGTACGCCACCTGGAGCTGTCGCTGGCCGGCAGCGGCCTGCACTACGAACCCGGCGATGCCCTGGGCGTGCGCCATCGCAACCCGCCTGCGCTGGTCGAGGCGGTGTTGACCGCGACGCGACTGGACGGTCACGCCGAACTCACCGCCGATGGGCAGACACTGTCCCTGCACGAGTGGCTCAGCGGCCACCGCGAACTGACCCGGGCCTCGCGCCCGTTGCTCAGCGCGGTTGCCGAACGCGCCGGCGCGACCGCGCTGACCGAGCTGCTCGACCCCACCCAGACCGCCGGCCTGGCGGCGCTGCTCGCCGATCACCAAGTGATCGACGTGCTGCGGCGCTGGCCGGCGGATTGGGACCACGCCGCGCTGCTGCAGGCGCTGCGGCCGATGGTCCCGCGCCTGTACTCGATCGCCTCCAGCCGCAAGCGGGTCGGCGACGAAGCCCACCTCACCGTCGACGTGCTGGCCTACGACGCGCACGGCCATGCCCACGGCGGCGCCGCCAGCGGCTATTTGGCCGCCCTGGCCGAAGGCGACAGCGCCCCGATCTACATCGAGCCCAACGAACGCTTCCGGGTGCCGGCCGACGCCAGCCGCGACATCCTGATGATCGGCCCCGGCACCGGCGTGGCGCCGTTCCGCGGCTTCGTGCAGGAGCGCGCCGAAAGCGGCGCCAGCGGCCGCAACTGGCTGTTCTTCGGCGCCCGCCACTTCAACCGCGACTTCCTCTACCAGGCCGAATGGCAACAGGCGCTGCGCAGCGGCGAACTGCACCGGCTGGACCTGGCGTTCTCGCGCGACGTGCAACCGCTGCGCGGGAACACTGCTCCTTCCAAGGTCTACGTACAGCAGCGCCTGCGCGAACACGGCCGTGCCGTCTACGACTGGCTGCAGAACGGCGCGCACCTGTACGTATGCGGCGCCATCGCCATGGGCAAGGACGTGCACGCCACCTTGCTGGAACTCGTCGCCGAACACGGCGCCCACAGCCCCGAGGACGCCGCCGCCTACCTCAGCCAACTGCAGCGGGAGGGGCGGTATGCGCGTGATGTCTATTGAGGTGGGGAATCGGGAAACGGGAATGGGGAATGGGCAACAGCCGGCCTCGACGGGCTTTCCGTAATCCGACGCACCCGCTCTTGCCATTCCCTATTCCCTATTCTCGATTCCCTGCCCAATGTCCCACTCCGTCGAAGACATCAAGCACCACAGCCAGCGGTTGCGCGGGTCGCTGCTGCAGAGCCTGGCCGATCCGGTCACCGGGGCGCTGCGCGAGGACGATCAGACGCTGATCAAGTACCACGGCAGCTACCAGCAGGACGACCGTGACCTGCGCGAGGAGCGGCGCCGGCAGAAGCTTGAGCCGGCCTACCAGTTCATGATCCGTACGCGCACCCCGGGCGGGGTGGTGGATCCGGCGCAGTGGCTCAAGCTCGACGCCATCGCCACCACCTACGGCAACCACTCGCTGCGCATCACCACGCGCCAGGCGTTCCAGTTCCACGGGGTGATCAAGCGCGAGCTGAAGGCGACCATGCAGGCGATCAACGCCGCGCTGATCGACACCCTGGCCGCCTGCGGCGACGTCAATCGCAACGTGCAGGTCGCCGCCAATCCGCTCGCCTCGCAGGCGCACGCCACGCTCTACGCCGACGCCGCGCGCGTGTCCGAACACCTGCTGCCCAACACCCGCGCCTACTACGAGATCTGGCTGGACGAGGAACAGGTCGCCGGCAGCGGGCAGGAGGAGGAGCCGATCTACGGCAACGCCTACCTGCCGCGCAAGTTCAAGATCGGCTTCGCGCTGCCGCCGATCAACGACGTCGACGTGTTCGCCAACGACCTCGGCTTCATCGGCGTGCTCGACGCCGACGGCACGCTGGCCGGCTACAACGTCAGTCTCGGCGGCGGCATGGGCGCCAGCCACGGCGATGCGGAGACCTACCCGCGCGTGGCCAACGTGGTCGGCTTCATCGACCGCGCGCAGTTGCTCGACGTCGCCACCGCGGTGGTGACCACCCAGCGCGACCTGGGCAACCGCACCGTGCGCAAGCGCGCGCGCTTCAAGTACACCATCGACGACCACGGCCTGGACACGGTGCTGGCGGAGATCGAGCGCCGTGCCGGCGTGCGCCTGCAGCCCACGCGCGACTTCGCCTTCGAGCACAACGGCGACCGCGCCGGCTGGCAGGCCGGCGAGGACGGCCGCTGGCACCTGACCCTGTCGCTGCCGGCCGGGCGCATCGCCGACCATGCCGACGGCGCGCAGCACCTCAGCGGCCTGCGCGCGATCGCCACGCAGCTGCGCGACGCCGGCGACGGCGCACACTTCCGCATGACCTCGAACCAGAACCTGGTGATCGCCGGCATCCCCGCGGCGCAACGCGAGGCGATCGACGCGCTGGTGCGCGCGCATGCGCTGGACGCCGGCAACCGCGCACCCACCGCGCTGGCGCGCGCGGCCATGGCCTGCGTGGCCCTGCCCACCTGCGGCCTGGCGATGGCCGAGGCCGAGCGCTACCTGCCGGCCTTCGCCGCGCAGTTGCAGCCATTGCTGGCGCGCCACGGCCTGCAGGACGCGCCGATCCTGCTGCGCATCTCCGGTTGCCCGAACGGCTGCTCGCGGCCGTA
This sequence comes from Xanthomonas sp. LMG 12459, assembly GCF_009192905.1. Lineage (NCBI taxonomy): Bacteria > Pseudomonadati > Pseudomonadota > Gammaproteobacteria > Lysobacterales > Lysobacteraceae > Xanthomonas > Xanthomonas sp. LMG 12459. The sequence continues at coordinate 262,685 of NZ_NSGT01000022.1, read as the reverse complement.
CCTGGCCGAGATCGCCCTGGTCGGCAAGGCGCCGGGCCGCTACAACCTGATGCTCGGCGGCGACCACCGCGGCCAGCGCCTCAACACCCTTTACCGCGAGAACATCGCCGAGCCGGAGATCCTCGCCGCGCTGGAACCGCTGTTCGCGCGCTATGCCAACGAGCGGCATGAGGACGAGCGCTTCGGCGATTTCCTGCACCGCACTGGCGTGGTCGAGTTGCCCGCCTATCCCACCCACCGTCACCTGATTCCGTCGGAACTGCACGCATGAGCGCTCTGCCCGCCGCCTCCCAAGACGCCTCCGCCAACGCACCGGTGCCGGCCCTGGATCTCGATGCCGCCAATGCGCTGCTGGCGACGCTGTCCGCGCCCGAGCGTGTGGCCTGGGCGTTGCAGCACGGCCCGGCCGAAGCGGCGCTGTCGTCCAGCTTCGGCGCGCAATCGGCCGCCACCCTGCACCTGCTGACCCGGCAGCGCCCGGACATCCCGGTGATCCTGATCGACACCGGCTACCTGTTCGCCGAGACCTACCGCTTCGCCGACGCGCTGACCGAGCGGCTCAAGCTCAACCTCAAGATCTATCGCCCGCTGGTCAGCCGCGCCTGGATGGAAGCGCGCCACGGCCGCCTGTGGGAACAGGGCATGGTCGGCATCGAGCAGTACAACAATCTGCGCAAGGTCGAGCCGATGCGCCGCGCCCTGGACGAGCTGAAGGTCGGTACCTGGTTCACCGGCCTGCGTCGCAGCCAGTCCGACAGCCGCGCGCAGACCCCGTTCGTGCAGAAGCGCGGCGAGCGCTACAAGATCAATCCGATCGCCGACTGGAGCGATCGCGACCTGTGGCAATACATGCAGCAGCACGACCTGCCCTATCACCCGCTGTGGGAACAGGGCTACGTCTCCATCGGCGATTTCCACACCACCCGCCGCTGGGAACCGGGCATGCGCGAGGAAGACACCCGCTTCTTCGGCCTCAAGCGCGAGTGCGGGATCCACGAGGATCTGTGAGACGCGCCAGCACACGTTCGGGCTTTTTGTAGGCGCGGCGTCAACTGCGACAGGCGTTACCGGCCACACCGCGTCTTTTCCTTAGGAGCGGCTTCAGCCGCGACCGGGTTTCATGGGAACGCCCGGTCGCGGCTGAAGCCGCTTCTACGGCTCAGAATCCCGGTCTCCTGCGGGTGCCGACAGCACTGGCTACGCCTTGTGGGAGGGACTTCAGTCCCGACTGCAACAAGTCGGATGCACCGATGGATCGGCTTATCGCGGCAGCATCACAGCACATTCCGAAATCGACCCGCTAAGCCCCCACCACCGGCTCCCGCCGCAGCACCAGCAGCCAGTCCAGCGCCAGCATCAGCAGCAAGGACACACCCACCAGCGGAAACAGCATCCCGCCCAGCACCAGCAGCGCAACCACGCCGCGCAGCGTGCGCCGGTCGGCCGGCAGCGGCGGCACCCCGAGTCCGCCCTGCGGGCGCCGCTTCCACCACATCACCGCTGCGCTCACGCACAGCAGCACGATGCCCAGGCAGGCCACGATCAGCACGATCTGGTTGAGCGCACCGTACTCCTGGCCCAGATGCACATTGATGCCCCACTCCAGCGTCTTGGCCAGCGGGCCGTAGTCTGCATAGCGCATATCCAGCAGCACCTGGCCGCTGTACTGGTCCAGATGGATCACCCGCTGCTGCGCCAGGTCCGGCGGATACACCGAAGCGGTATAGACCCCACGTGCGCCGCGCGGCAGCGCGACGCTGTAGCCGGGCGCGATGCCACGCGCCTGGAACCGCGCCACCGCCGCATCCAGGCCGATCGCGCCCGCCGCCGGCATGGCGTCCGGCATGTCGGCCATGCCGCCATGTTCGCCATGCTCCTCGTGTCCGCCATGCTCGCCGTGCGCCGCGTGCGGGTCCGCGGCCGGCGGCGACGACTGCGGCAGGCGCGCCTGGCGTAGCGACCACGCCGGCACCTCGCTGTCGCTCAGCCGCTGCGTCGACATCGGCAGGTCCACCCGCAGCCCGGACGGATAGCCGTAGTGATGACCATTGGCCAGGCGGTTGACCTGCGCGCCCCAGAACCACGACCACGGCATCCCGGTCAGCGCCAGGAACAGCAGCAGCACCCCGACCACGCTACCGGTAAGCGCATGCAGGTCACGCCAGAACAGCCGCTGCGCCGGCCGCCCGCGCACCGTGGTCACGCCGCCGCGGCGCCCGCGCGGCCACCACAGGTACACGCCGGTGAACACCAGCAGGATCGCCCAGCCGGCCGCCACCTCGATCAGCGCATTGGCGAACCAGCCGACATAGTCGAGGCTGTGCAGGCGGCGGATCGTCCAGGCCACGGTGCCGTGCTCGGGCAACTGCCCCAGCACCCGCGCCCGGTACGGGTCCACGTACACGACCTCGCGGCGGCCATCGGCGGTGGCGATGGTCACTTCCGCCGAGGCATCGCGCCGCGGCGGCGTGGTGTAGCGCAGTGCCTGGCCGGGTTGCGCGGCCAGCGCCGCGTCCAGCAGCCGCTGCGGCGCCAGTGTCTGCGCGTGGGCGGGTACCGGCACGGTCTTCAGCGCGCGGTGGAAGTAGCCGTCGATCGGCTGCTGATAGACGAAGGCAGCGCCCGTCAGCGCCAGCCAGACCAACAGCGGCAGCACCAGCAGGCCAGCATAGAAATGCCAGCGCCACACGGCGCGGTAGAAGCGTGCCGGCACCACAGCGGACGCGGGAGAGTGCGTCGCCATCACCAGCCCCAGCTCAGCGTGGCGTACAGCGCGCGGCCGTCGCCGGGCGAGTAGCCGGAGGACCCGCTGTCGTACCAGGCGTACACGTAGTGCCGATCGGTCAGGTTCTTCAGTTGCAGCGAGACCTCGCGCTGCGCACGCCAGCGCCAGGTCGCGCCGAGATTGGCCAGTGCGTAGCCGCCGTAGCGGCCGAGGGTGTTGCTGCGCTCCACGTAGTAATCGCCCTGTGCGTTGCCCCAGGCCGACAGTGTCAGCCGCGGCGTGGCCTGCCAGTCAATGCCGGCGTTGGCCAGGTAGTGCGGCACGTTCTCGATTTCCTTGCCGCGTGTGGCCGGCGCGCTCGGGTCGGGGGTGACGATGACCGCGCGCTGCCGCGAATACGCCAGCCACAGCGTCCAGTGCTCGTCCGGACGCAGGTTCAGTTGCGCATCCCAGCCGCGGCGCAGGGTCTTGCCGACGTTGCCGACCTCGCCGGTGCCGACGCTGCCGTTCACGCCCAGGATCGTGGCCACTTCGTCGGACGCACGCTGCTCCCAGTAAGCCACGCGTGCGTCCCAGCGCTGCTGCGCACCGGCGAACTTCAGGCCGGTCTCCCAGCCATCGTTGTAGGACGGTGCCAGGTTGCGCGCCTGGGTACGGTAGGCGCCGTTGCCGCTGCCGATCTGGAACGTGCGGCCGATGTTGGCGTAAAGACTGGCCTGCGCAGTCAGGGCGTACACCGCGCTGAACTTGGGTTGGCGGATCGTCCCATAGGCGTAGGTCGGATAGCGCGCGCCGCTGGCGAGGTCGCGGAACTGCCCGCCGACGCGATCCACCCGATAGCCCGGCACCAGTTGCAGGCGCGCGGTCGGCCGCAGCACCGCCTGCACGTAGGCGCCTTCGGTGTGCAGATCGAAATCCCAGTCGCGCAGCGGCGCGGTGCGCACGCGCGCCACCGTGCGGTAGCGCTGCGAGATATTGTCCTGCCACTGCGCGTCGATCCCACCCTCCAGCGCAAAGGCGTCGGCACGCGCCAGCGCCGGGCGCCAGCTGAACCTGGCCAGCATGCCGCGCTGGCGCTCGTCGGTGTCGCGCTCCTGCTGCGCACCGGCCGCGGTGAAGCGCACCCAGCGCTGGTTGTCGTAGCGGTTCCAGTACGCCTTGGCGCTGCCCTGCACGGTCTCGGCCAGGCGCGCATCCAGGTGCAGCGACACCTGCGTGGTGTGGCGCTGGCTGCGGTCGTCGCGCGCGTAGTCGGGGGAACTGCGTGGCGCACGCTGCGCGGTGGCGTAGTCCAGATACCCCGCCTCCAGCGCCGTGTTGCGGTAGTCGCGCGCGCTGAGTCCGGCACGCCAGCGCCCGTCCGGATCGGTGTAGAACCACTTGCCGGCGAACGCATGCTTGCGCGCGTCGGCATGGTCGCGATAGCCGTCGCTGTCGCGCCAGGCGGCGAAGTAGTTCTGGCTCCAGGCGCCGCGCTCGATGCCCTGCGTCGCCTGCACCTCGCGGGTGCCGAAGCTGCCGACGGTGACGCTGGCGCGGCCGTCGTTGCCGCCGCTGCGGGTCAGCACGTCGACGCTGCCGGCGATCGCGTTCAGGCCGTAGCGCGGGTCGTTGGTACCGCGCACGATCTCGATCGCGGCGATGTCCAGCGGGAACACCGCATCCAGGTACGGCATGGCGCCGGCATTGTCGTTGCTGGGCACGCCGTCGATCAGCAGCTTGACCGCATTGATCCGGCCTTCGCCGTTGAAGCCGCGGAAGGAGAAGCGCCCGGCGTCGGTGCCCATCTTGAACTGGGTCACCTGCACGCCGGGCGCGCGCATCAGCAACTCCCAGCTGTAGTCCACATGCTGGTCCTGCAGCAGATCGCCGCCGAGGATGTCGACGGAACTGAACACGCTGCGCGCGCTGGATCCAGCGGCGAGCGGCGAGGTGGCCTGGACCTTGCCCAGGGTCAGCACGGAATCGCCGGCGGCGCCGGGCGGCGCGTCGGCGGCATGGGCGGGCACGGCCGCGGCGAGACACACACAACAGCACGCCACCACCGGTGGCATGGCAGGAAAACGGAACATGGCGAAAACTCCATCGGCACGAGGGCGTGCCGCAGCGATGCCGCGGCACGGAAACGGCAACCCGTGGATCAGGAGAACAGCGGTGGCCCGCGCGGCGGGTGTGCGCGGCGCGCGGTGAACGTGACGACATGGCTGCGCAGCACCGCGCCCGGGGCCGGCGGGCAGCGCCAGGGCAGCAACGCCAGCAACAGGACTACCCAGGGCAGCAGCCGCGCGGCAAGCAGGCAGTAATCGCAGGCTGGCGCGTGCGCCAGGCCGGCATCGTCGTGGTGGCCGCCATGCGCCGCCGAGACGGCTCCCGCCAGCGCGGCCAGACGCAGGCCGCTACTGGTGCACAGCGCCTGGTCCTGCAACGCCGCCGCCTCGGCCTGCGCCTGCCGCCACTGGCTGATCGGCGGCGCCAGCAGCAGCAGGCCGAGCGCCAGCGCGGCGAGCGCGGCCCAACACGACGGCAGCTGGCGGAGACGGACCATCGGCGCATTCTAGAGGGTGCGACGGCCATTGAAACGCGTGCGATGCCGTGTGCGGCGAAGTGACGCATGCACGTCGTGGCGGTGCCGGACGGGCAGCGTCCTCGGTCGGTAGACCGAAGCCCCAGCGGCCGCTACCGCCCCCGGAGCACGGCCGCATCGCCATCGTCCTTCCGCCGCCCAGGCGCCCGGCAAGGTGGTCCATCCGCTGCCTGGCCGGACCATGCGCTCTGTGCAGATCGAGGACGGGCCGGCGTTTCCGACGCGGCGGCGACCATCGCGGGCGCCGCGCACCGCCGTGTCCGGCGAGCGCGGCGCTTGCATGGCGCCCCGATTGCGGCACCATCGGCCGCGGCCGCGTGCAGGATTCCGGCACGGCCGCCCTTGTTCCGTCCCACTCAGCGAGCCGCCCCATGCCCACCATCACGATCTACCACAACCCCGCCTGCGGCACCTCGCGCAACGTGCTCGGGCTGATCCGCAACAGCGGCGTCGAGCCGACCGTGATCGAATACCTGAAGACCCCGCCCGACCGCGCCACCCTGCAGACGCTGGCGGCGGCCAGCGGGCTGCCGCTGCGCGACCTGATCCGGCAGAAGGGCACGCCCTATGCCGAGCTGGGACTGGACGACCCGACGCTGGACGATGCCGCGCTGCTGGAGGCCATGCTGCAGCACCCGATCCTGCTCAACCGGCCGATCGTGGTCAGCCCACTGGGCACGCGCCTGTGCCGGCCATCGGAGACGGTGCTGGAAATCCTGCCGACGCCGCAGCGCGGCGCCTTCGCCAAGGAGGACGGGACGCCGCTGGTCGACGCGCAGGGCCGCTGGGTGGGCTGACCAGGCGACACCGCCGGCGCAGCCGATTCGCTAAGCGCAGGTGCAGCGCACGCGAGCACCATGTGAACGCCGCGTCGGCAAAAACCGTGACAGGTACCATAGACTGCGTGCCTTTCCGCCCGAGTCGCGCCGCATGTCTCCCGTCGAACCCGCCGCCGACCCGGTCTATTGCGCGGCCAAGCCCCGCAACGAAGCGCTGCGGCTGGACGCCTTGCACAGCTACGCGATCCTGGACACCCCGCGCGAGCCGGCGTTCGACGACATCACCCGGCTGGCCGGGCTGATCTGCCAGGCACCGATCGCGGTGGTCAACCTGATCGACAGCGAGCGCCAGTGGTTCAAGAGCGAGATCGGGCTGGGCACGCGCGAAACGCCGCTGGCGACCTCGCTGTGCGCGCACGCTCTGCTCGAGGACGACCTGCTTCTGGTGCCGGATACCCGCGAGGACCCGCGCTTCGCCTGCAATCCGCTGGTCACCGGCGAGATGCGCCTGCACTTCTATGCCGGCGCGCTGCTGAAGACCTCCGACGGTCTGGCCCTTGGCACCGTCTGCGTGCTGGACCGGCGCCCGCGCCAACTCAGCTACGAGCAGATCGAAGCGCTGCGCGCGCTGGCGCGGCAGGCGATGGGCCAACTGGAACTGCGCAAGGCGCTGCATCTGGCGCAGGAATCCGACCATTACCGCAGTCGCCTGATGGCCATCGCCGGCCACGACCTGAAGACCCCGCTGCGTACCGCGTCCTATGCGCTGAGCAAGCTGCAGCGCCAGCAGGACGCGGCGCAGGATGGGTCGCTGGAGACCGCACGTACCGCCTTGAACCAGGTCGCCAGCGGGCTCGACCAGCTCGCCACCAACGCCGCCGCCGGCGAGCTGCGCCTGCCGGCGCTGCAGACCCTGGCCCTGGCCGACGTGCTGGCACCGATCCTGGCCACCTGGCAGCCGCAGGCCGCGGCCAAGGGCGTGCAGCTGCGCAGCGTGCCGACGTCCTTGCGCGTGCTCAGCAGCGCGGCCTTGCTGTCCACGTTGCTCGGCAACCTGCTCGGTAACGCGGTCAAGTACACCGCGCAGGGCAAGGTGCTGATCGGCTGCCGGCGCCGCGGCGACCAGGTGGCGGTGGAGATCATCGACCGCGGCATCGGCATGGACGAAGAGGGCCTGCGCACCTTGTTCCAGGCCTTCCGCCAGGCCGACCCGCGCAGCGACGGCCTCGGCCTGGGCCTGTGGATCGTGCGCCGCGCCGCCGAGACCCTGGGTTGCACCGTGGAAGTGCGCAGCCAGCCGGGCCACGGCAGCCACTTCACCGTGCTGCTGCCGGCGGCGAGCACGGACGCCTGACGCCCGAGCCACGCTGGCGCAGGTGTACTTGCGCTGGCGACCGTCCCCTCATCCGCCCCTTCGGGTCACCTTCTCCCCGGGGGGGAGAAGGAAGATGTCAAGCGCAGCCGCGCAGCGTTGAGTCGCTAAGGCTTGGCAGGGAACAGTGAGGTTGAGGTCTTCCGGCAGCCTGCAGTCGGGACTGAAGTCCCTCCCACAATGGCCACGGCCACTCAGTGTGAGGGGCCTGAACTGCGCTGCGCTGAGCGCGGGTACTGGCACTGGCGACCGTACCCTCATCCGCCCCTTCGGGGCACCTTCTCCCGGGGGGAGAAGGAAGATGTCAAGCGCAGCCGCGCAGCGTTGAGTCGCTAAGGCTTGGCAGGGAACAGTGAGGTACTGAGGTCTTCCGGCAGCCTGCAGTCGGGACTGAAGTCCCTCCCACAATGGCCCCGGCCGCTCAGTGTGAGCGGCCGGGGAGCCGCCGCCGCGGGAATCCCGCTTTTGCGATTCCCCACTCCCGATTCCCCATTACCGGCTTCACCGCGATTCCCCAATCCCGGCCTCAAAGTCACTCCTTCAACACCATATCGATGCACAGCACCGCCGCCATGATCAGGATCCGCCGCGGATCCTCGGCCGGCAGGCTCTCGGCGATCGACAGCATGTAGTTGTCGGCGCTGGTGAACAGTTCCTTGCCCAGCCCGGCCCACTTCTTCGAGACCTGCGCCAGTTCGCGCTCGCCCTGCACGAAGCGGAAATCCCAACTGGTCCACTTGCCGCGCAGCGTGCACACCGGCGCGCCCTGGGCATCGAGCACATCGAACTTGCCGCCGATGGAGAAGAACTTCTGGCTGAAGGAACCGACCAGCCGATCGTGCTCGTCCAGCACCTCGACCTTGGACAGGAAAAGCGAGAAGCCACGCTTCACCGTCAGCACCTTCTGCCCTTCGGGAGTCCGCACTTCCACCTGGAACGGGGTCATGCGCTTGTAGTCGGAGAACCGGAAGATCTTGGTGAACAGGCCCAGGTTCGGCTCGCGGCATTCCAGCAGCTTGCGGTTGCTGTGCGGATCGAACACGTCGTAGTTGTTGGCGGCCTTGAACATGCCGACCTGTTCCTTGACGAAGAACAGGTTGTGCTGAAGAACAGGATGCATCGGGCGTCCTTGCGTTGGGAAAGTCGACGCGCCCTGGGCGGCGGCCGCACAGCGGCGGCGCGGTGCCGACAGCCGCCGGCACGTCCAGGGTCGCGGTCTGCCGGGCGGCAGCGCGGGCCGCATGATAGGGGGCGACTGCGGCCGCGGCAACGCGCACGGCAGGCAACCACGCCAGTGCGGGGTCTTCATTCCAGTGCAGGCCGCGACACCGTTGCCCTTACTTCTTTTGCCAGACGTCTGTCCGAAGCCAATCGACGTATCGATCAAAGGACGCCGCTGTCGCGATTCCCCAATCCCGACTCCCCATTCCCGGCTTCAACATTCCCGGCTTCAACTGGTAATGGTCTGGGTCAGATCTTCCCAGCTCGGCGGCGCTGGCCAATCCGGCTGCTGGTTGCCTTCCATCACCCGACGCAGGTCGCGGGTGTCGATCTGCGGCGCCAGGACATGCACCAGTTCCAGCGCGTAATCGCGCAGCACCCGGTCGCGCGGCAGCACCGCCCAGGCGATGCAGTCGGGAATCTCCGGCGGCGCCGGCCACGCGCGCAGGTCGGTGTCGTTGGCGCTCACCGCCATTTCCGCCAGCAGGCCCACGCCGAGTCCGGTGCGCACGTAGGTCTTGATCAGGTCCGCGTCGAGCGCGGTCAACGCGATCCGCGGCTCCAGTCCGAGCCGGCCGAAGGCGCGCTGCAGCGAGGAGCCGGCGCGCGTGGAGGATTCGTAGCTGATCAACGGCTGCGCCGCCAGCGCGGCCATGTCCGGCACCCGCTTGGGCACGTCCAGCGCATGCCCGCGCGGCACCAGCACCAGCCGCCGCCAGCGGTACAGCGGCACGGCGATGCCCGCCGCCGGCGCGCTACCGGCGGTGCTGACGATGGCGATGTCGGCGTCGCCCTGGCTGAGCAGGTCCAGCGCCGCGCTCTCGGCGGCCTGCTGCAGATGCACGCTGACCTGCGGATAGGCCTGTTTGATCTGCGCCACCGCCGGCGGCAGCACGAAGCGCGCCTGGGTGTGGGTGGTGGTGAGGGTCAGCTGGCCCTGGCTCTCGCGGCGCTGGTTGGCCGCGTAGGTGCGGATGTTGTTGGCCTCGGCCAGCACAGCGCGCGCGCGCTCGATCACCTCGCGCCCGGCCGGGGTCACCGTTTCCAGGCTGCGGCCCTTGCGCACGAACAACAGGAATCCCAGTTCGTCCTCCAGTTGCTTGAGCTGCTTGGACAGCCCGGGCTGGGTGGCGTGCACGCGCGCCGCCGCCAGGGTGATGTTCAGATCGGCATCGGCAATGGCGACGAGGTAGCGGAGTTGGGTCAGCGTCATCGGGACGAGGGCGAGGCGCCGCCAGGCGGGACGCTCGACTGTAGTGGAATTCGGCCTTTCACCTTATAACCGAAAGCTATCTGCCTTGGGCATGAAGTCATTTCCTGGGGCTATGAGCCGGCGCTACGGTCGTCGCTCCCTCCTGCCCTGCGTCGCGAGCCGTCCTTGTGAGTCCAGCCCCGATTGCCCTGTATCCGGACCTGCGCGACCGGGCCGTGCTGGTGATCGGCGGCGGCGCGGCCGCCGAGCGCCAGCTGCAGGCACTGCTCGCCGCCGGCGCCCTGCCACGGGTAGCCGCGCCGACCCTGACCCCGGGCTTGCATGCGCTGGCCGCGCAGGGACGGCTGGTCTGGCTGCCAGGCACCTTCAACAGCGCCTGGCTGGACAGCGTCTGGTACCTGATCGCCGCGAGCGAGGACGCCATGGCCAACCGCCAGGCGCTGCAGGCCGCGGCCGCGCGGCGGGTGCTGGCGCAAGCCGTGCCGGCCGAGCCGGCGTCCGCAGCCAATGCCGCTGCCGCCGAGACCGCCGCACAGCATGCGCTGCCGCTGCGCCCAGGCAGCGTGACCCTGGTCGGCGCCGGGCCCGGCGATCCCGGCCTGCTCACCGGCAACGCGCTGCACGCCCTGCGCCAGGCCGACGTGGTCCTGCACGACCGCCTGGTCAGCGCCGCGATCCTGCAGCTCATACCGACAGGTACCGAACGCATCGCCGTCGGCAAATCGGCCGATGGCCACAGCGTCGCACAAGAGCAGATCCACGCCCTGCTGCTGGAACACGCGCGGCGCGGACGCCGGGTGGTGCGGCTGAAGGGCGGCGACCCGTTCGTGTTCGGCCGCGGCGGCGAGGAACTGGAATACCTGCGCGCGCACGGCGTGGACTACGCGGTGGTGCCCGGCATCACCGCCGCGCTGGCCTGCGCCGCCTACGCAGGCATCCCGCTGACCCATCGCGACCACGCGCAATCGCTGCGCCTGGTCACCGCGCACTGCAAGGCCTCGCTGGACACCCTGGACTGGACCGCACTGGCACAGGAACGGCAGACCCTGGCGGTGTACATGGGCGTGGCCGGCCTGGACACGGTGCGCACGCGCCTGCTCGCCGCCGGCCGCGCCGCCGGCACGCCGTTTGCGCTGGTGGAAAACGGCTCGCGTGCCGAGCAGCGGGTGGTGCGCGGCACCCTCGCCGACCTGCCCGACGCCGCCCGCGCGCATGCGGTGCGTGCGCCGGCGCTGCTGATCCTGGGCGAGGTGGCCGCACTGGCCGACACCCTGCACTGGTTCGGCGCCGCACCGCTGCACGCACTGCCCTCACCTTCCCCGAAGCAGGCGGCGCCTACCCTGGCCCACGCCGCCTGACCCGCCCCCCATTCCCGGAGACCTTGCCCATGGCCATCTACGACAACATCCTCGACACCATCGGCCACACCCCGATCGTCAAGCTGCAGCGGCTGGCGCCGGCGCACGTGGACCTGTACGTCAAGGTCGAGGCCTTCAATCCCGGCGGCTCGGTCAAGGACCGCCTGGCGCTGGCGATCGTGCTCGATGCCGAGGCGCGCGGCCTGCTCAAGCCCGGCGACACCATCGTCGAGGCGACCTCCGGCAATACCGGCGTGGCGCTGGCGATGGTCGCCGCCGCACGCGGCTACAAGTTCGTGGCGACGATGGTGGAAACCTTCTCGATCGAGCGCCGCAAGCTGATGCGCGCCTACGGCGCCAAGGTGATCCTGACCCCCGCCGCCGAGCGCGGCAGCGGCATGGTGCGCAAGGCCGAGGAACTGGCCAGGCAGCACGGCTGGTTCCTGGCCCGGCAGTTCGCCAACCCGGCCAATCCGGCCTACCACCGCAGCACCACCGCCGCGGAGATCCTGCGCGACTTCGCCGGCCGCCGGCTCGACCATTTCGTCAGCGGCTGGGGCACTGGCGGCACCCTCACCGGCGTCGGCGAAGTGCTGCGGCTCGCGCGTCCGGAAGTGCACATCACCGCCACCGAACCGGCCGGCGCGGCCCTGCTGCAGGGCCAGGAGTGGAAGCCGCACAAGATCCAGGGCTGGACGCCGGATTTCGTGCCCGAGGTGCTCAATCGCGAGGTCTACGACGAGGTGCTGAGCGTCGAAGACACCGACGCCATCACGGTGTCGCGCCGCCTCGCCGCCGAGGAAGGCATCTTCACCGGCATCTCCGGCGGCGGCACGGTGGCCACCGCGCTGCGCGTGGCCGAGACCGCGGCGCCCGGCGCGGTGATCCTGGCGATGCTGCCGGATACCGGCGAACGCTACTTCTCCACGCCGCTGTTCGCCGACATCAACGAAGGCAGCGACGACGACTGGCTGGCCGGCCTGCCGTAAACGCGCAGCGGCAGGCATGCGCCCTGGCGCTGCCGCATCGGCGCGGCATCGCTACTGTGCGTGCGGATCGAAGTACGCCGTCCACGATATCGGCGCGGCGCGCAGGCTGGCCGCGTGCCGGAACGCGGCCATGGCTTCGGCCTGCTGGCCCACGTTGAGCAAGGCCACGCCCAGATTGAAGTAGGTACTGCGATCGTCGGACTGCAGGCGCACGGCGCGGCGCAGTGCCGCCGCTGCCCGCCGGTAGTGCCCGCGATCGCACAGCACCGCGCCCAGACAGGTGAGCGGGCGTGGATCGGCGGGTGCCGCTCTGGCCGCGGCGCGCACAAGTGCCTCGGCCTCGGCCAGCAGCGCATCGGCACGCTGCGGCTCCCGGAACGCTGCCATGACCAAGGCCTTCGCCTGCGCGAGGCGGTCGTCGGGCACGGATGCGCTCATGCCGGCACACCGCAGGCCGGCGTCCCGCCTGCCCCGCACGCGAGCGGCAGGACGACGTGGCGTGCACCGGACTGCAAATCCGCGTGCGCCATGCCTCAGACCGGCAGCGGCGCGCCCAGCGCCGGCGGCTGCGGCGCGGTCAGGCGCTCGATCAGCAACTGTTCGATCGCTTCCACGTCGACCTCGCGCACCACCTGTTGCGCCTGCTCGCCCAGGCCCGGCTGATAGCCCGGCGCCCACGACAGGATGTCGCCATAGCCGGCGCCGAACTCGGTGTTGGTGTCCACGTACAGCGTCTCGCTGACGGTGGCCAGCTCCGGGCGCAGCCACACCGCGGTGGCCAGTTCGTCCCACATCGGGAAGCCAGGCTCGCGCCGGCGCAGCGCATGGCCGATCGGCGTGTCGGCGGCGCCCATCCGCGCCAGCAGCTGCGGGGTCAGTTCGGTGGCGGTGGACGGATCCACCGGCACCATCACCATGCGCCGCCACGGCGCGCGCATCACGATGCTGGCCGCTTCCGGGTCCCAGCGGATGTTGAATTCGCGCCGCGGCGAATTGACGAACTCGCGCGCGAACTGCGCCGCCGACACGCTGTCGCGGCGCTGCCGCGGATTGAGGCTGCCGCCCATGTAGACCAACTCCTTGGCCAGCGTGGCGAAGTCGGGATCGAGCCGCTGCGCCAAGGCCAGATTGGTCAACGGCCCGGTGGCGACGATGCTGACCTCGCCGGGGAACTCGCGCACCTTGCGGATCATGAACAGCGCCGCCGGCTCGCTGGCCGCCTGCACCACGGTGGGATTGCCCAGCGGCAGGTCCGGGACCACGTCGTGGGCGTGGTAGCGCGGCGCGCTCTGCACGGTGTCGTGCTCGACCCACTGCCGGGTCCAGGCGCCCTTCCACAGCAACTTGCCGTACAGCGCTTCCCAGCGTTCGGTGGCCACCTCGCTGTTGAGCAGCGGGAACACCGGGCCGGGCAGCACCGGCACTTCGCCACGCCCGGCGATCTCGAGCAGGCGCCGGGTATGCGCCAGCGCTTCGTCGCGCCAGATGTTGCCGCTGACCACCGAGATGCCCAGCACCTCCACCTCGGGCGATTGCAGCAGCAACAGCTGCGCAGGAGTGAAGCCGTCGATGTCGTCTTCGAGGATGACCCGGCGGCGCGGGGCGGCGGTGCTGCTGGCGGAAGCGATTGGCATGAGGCGGGACAATGGTGGCGGAAGGGGAACGACCGGCGCGTCGGGTGCGATCGACGCGGAACGACGCGACACGTCGAACGCAAGCGTCTGCGACGTGCCGCACGGGCGCTAGGGTAATCGGGTTTGCGCGCACTGCCACGCACGACGAGGCACTGCCGGGTCGCGCCCGTGCCCATTCGTGACGCGCGCGCGCGCGGACGCCGTGGGCAGCCGCGTAAACTTGCGCGGCCGCAACCGAACCAGGGAAGGACTGCATGCACGACCGAACCGACCGCACCGATCCACCGCCCGCACGCGCGCAGGCGCGCGTGCCGTTGCTGGTGCGCACGACCTCGCCGGCGCATTTCCTGCTGGCGCTGCTGCTCGGCGCCAGCCTGCAGCACGCGCTGCCGTTGCCGTTGCCGCAGGGCGCTGCACTGGCCTGGCTGCAACTGGGCGGCGGCGCCGTCGCGCTCGCCGGCCTGCTGCTGGCGTGCTGGTGCTTCGTGCTGTTCGCACGCGACCGCACCACCCTGCTGCCCGAGCGCGCGCCCTCGCACCTGGTCTGCCACGGGCCCTACCGGCTGACCCGCAACCCGATGTACGTCAGCCTGACCCTGAGTTACCTCGGCCTGAGCGTGCAGATCGGCTGGCCGTGGTCGGCGCTGTTGCTGCCCTTGCCGCTGCTGGCCTTGCAGCGGGTGGTCATCCCCTACGAGGAAGCGCGCCTGCGCGAACGCTTCGGCAGTGCCTATGCGCGCTACTGCGCGCAGGTCGCGCGCTGGCTGTAGCCACTGGCCGCGTCGGCATGCCTCAGCGCGCCAGCCACCAGGCCGCCGCCGCAGCCAGCAACAGCACCAGCAGCACCCAACGCCAGGCCCCGCCGCGGTCGCCGGCGGCCACGGTCGAGGCAGCCCCCAGCGTCGGCGCCGAGCGCAGATGCCGCTGTACCATCTCCAGCGCCTCGCGCAGCGACATGTCCGGATAGTGCTCGAACACCAGCTTGGCGGCCGTGCGCCGCTCGCCGCGGCGCAGCGCCAGTTCCGCCGCCGGCGGCAGGCGCCGTTCCTCGGCCGCCACCGGCGCCTGCGCCCCGGTCGCCGACGTCGCCCCCGCTGCCGCACCGGAGGCGTGGCGGTCTAGCATCTCCGTCACCGTGCGCGCCGCGCCGGCCAGCAGCCAGGCATCGACCTGTTCCTTCGCACTGCGCAGGTCCATGCCGCTGTGCGCGCGCAGCAGCTTGATCGCCTTGATGATCTGGCCCTGCGCGAGGGCATCGGCGACCTGTGGCGGCGGCGGGTTCGGGTTCATGTCGCAAGTGCTGAGATGGGGGCGCGTCAGTCTTGCCGCTGGCCGGTTAAGCGGCCGTGGCAGCGCGCGGCGGCGGGTGGCGACACCCTCACGCATCCATCATTCGGCTCCCCTAAAGATCGGCGCATGAAGATCGAAATCTGGCAAGGCGACATCACCCAGCTCGACGTGGACGCGATCGTCAACGCCGCCAACGAGTCCCTGCTCGGTGGTGGCGGCGTGGACGGCGCCATCCACCGTGCCGCCGGCCCGGAATTGCTGGAAGAATGCCGGCGCCTGCCGGAACTCAAGCCGGGCGTACGCTGCCCGGTCGGCGAGGTGCGCGCCACCGCGGGCCACCAGCTCAAGGCGCGGCATGTGCTGCATACCGTCGGTCCGGTGTGGCGCGACGGCGCCCACAACGAACCGGCCCTGTTGGCCAACTGCTACTGGCGCGCCCTGCGCATGGCCGAACAGATGGGCCTGCACTCGGTGGCGTTCCCGGCGATCAGCTGCGGCGTCTACGGCTACCCGCTGCACCAGGCCGCGCGTATCGCGGTGGCCGAGACCGACGCCTGGCAGCGCGCGCATGCGGTGCCCAAGCGGATCATCCTGGTGGCCTACAACGACGCCACCGCCAAGGCGTACCGGCAGGCGTTGCGCGACGCGCAGTGCGCCACTGCAGCCTGAGCGGTCGACCCGGACGCTCTCAGAGATCCGGCGACTACCCGCGAATCACCACAGGGCCTGCGTTCCACCCGGGCGCAGGCACGCCCTGATTCACTGAGATGGCGGCCGCCCAGCGCCCGGCGCTGGCACAGCGTGCTGTGGGGATTATCCCGACACCGTGTCGGGGGACCGTGCAAAGAGTGATCGCGCGCTCAGATTCGCTCAGATTGATCGGCGGTGGGAAGGCTACATTGCGCGAGCCTCAACCCTAACGCCACCTTAACATCATGACGATTTCTTGCCGTCCGCGTCCGAGTACGCTGGCGAATGCCCTGTTCGTGCTTCCGTGGGCCGCCGGCCTGGCCTTGACGCTGACCTGTGCGACGGCACTGGCCCAGGAGGCCGCCCCGGCCACCGGCACCAGCACCAGCACCACCGACGCCGCGGCCCCGATCGCGGTACAGGCGATCCGCGTCACCGGGGTCGGCGACCATCCGCGCGAGCAGATCGATCCGGCGCGCCTGCAGGCGCTGGCCGACGCGCGCCTGCGCGCACTCGGCGGCGGCACGCTGCCGGCCCAGCTCAGCTTCGCGCAACTGCAGCAGATCGCCGACACGCTGACCCAGGCCTACCGCCAGGCCGGCTTCCTGGTCGCCCGGGCATATCTGCCGGTGCAGACCCTGGGGCCGGACCAGGTGGTCGAGATCCGCGTGGTCGAGGGCCGGGTCGGCAAGATCACCGTCGAGGGCACGCGCCGCTACGACGACCGCCTGATCGCCAGCCCTGCCCTGGCCCTGCAGGGCCAGATCCTGCGCCAGCAGGATCTGCAGTCGGCGCTGCTGTACACCCGCGACCTGCCGGGCGTGTCCGCCACCTCCGTGCTCAAGCCCGGCGCCAACCCCGGCGAGACCGACGTGGTGATCCAGGCCAGCGAGGAGCGCCCGCTGCAGGTCAGCGTCGGCGCCAGCAACTACGGCACCCCGAGCATCGGCCGCTACCGCGCGCAGCTCGGCGTGGACTGGAACAACCCGCTCGGTCTGGGCGACCACCTGTCGGCCAGCTATGCCTATGCGCTGGATCCGGCCAATACCTGGCAGGGCAGCCTCGCCTACCAGGTGCCGATCGCCGGCGTCGACGGCCTCAGCGCCAGCGCGTCCTACACGCGCAGCGTGGTCAACCTCGACAACGGCGCGTTCGCCGCGCTCGACATCCAGGGCCCGACCCAGCAGAGCGCGCTGGGCCTGGACTGGAAGTTCGTCAATTCCGATGCCTGGCGCGTGCAGAGCTGGCTGCACCTGGTCAAGGAAAGCTCGCGCCTGCAGGGCCTGGGCGTGCTGCTGTCCAAGCAGAAATTCGACGTGGCCGAACTCGGCACCAGCGTGCGCCACGACGACCGCCGGCTCCACGCCATCGACCTGCTGCAGCTCAGCGTGCGCGGCGCGCTCGACGACGATTCGCCGCAGACCGATTACCTGTACGCCCGCCACGACCGCCACTTCACCGTCGCGCGCCTGAGCTACACCCGGCTGCAGGGGCTGACCGCCACGCAGCGCCTGCAGTTGCGGGTCAACGGCCAGTACAGCGACGACACCCTGACCCCGCTGGAGCAGTTCTCGCTGGGCGGACCGACCAGCGTGCGCGCCTTCCCGCTCGGCGCCGCGCTCGGCGACCGCGGCTTCGACTCCGGCCTGGAGTACCAGGTGGACGCACCAGGCTTCGCCAGCGCCGCCTCGCCGTTCGGCGGCCGCGCCTGGGGTCAGCTGCTGACCGCCAGCGTGTTCTACGACTACGGCCGGGTCTACCCGAACGGCGCCAACCGCGCGGTGTACGACAGCGTCACCACCTTCGAGGGCGCCGGCGTCGGCCTCAGCTTCCGGCTGCCCGACTGGCACGGACTCTCGTTCGATCTGGCCGCGGCCAAGCCCACCGGCACCACCAAGCCGAGCGACGGCAAGGATGTGCGCTACTGGGCCCGCTTCGGCCTGACCTTCTGACCTGGGGATCTCCATGAACCGCATCTACCGCCTCGTCTTCAACCGCCACCTCGGCGTGCTCCAGGTCGCCTCCGAAGTCGCCACCGGCCACGCCGGCGCCACCGGCAACGGCGCGGCGCGCCTGGCCGCGCCGCTGCTGCCCTTCGCCCTGGCCTGTGCGCTGGCCGCGCCGGCTCACGCCAGCGGCGTGCCGTCGCTGTCCAGCGCCACCGGCGCCACCGTGTCGCAGAACGGCGGCACCCTGCAGATCGACCAGAACGCGGCCAAGGCGGTGCTGAACTGGAACAGCTTCAACGTCGGCAAGGACGCCAGCGTGGTGTTCGTGCAGCCGTCCAGCTCGGCGGTGGCGCTCAACCTGATCGATGCCAGCCGCGGCGCCAGCGTCATCGACGGCAGCCTGCGCGCCAACGGCAATGTGTTCCTGATCAACTCCGCCGGCATCCTGTTCGGCAACCACGCGCAGGTGAACGTCGGCGGCCTGGTCGCCAGTTCGCTGGGCCTGGCCGGCGACGACGACAACGGCTACCTGCTCGGGCGGGGCGACCATGGCGCCGCCAGCGTGGTCAACCAGGGCAGCATCCGCGCCGGCAACGGCGGCTCGGTCAATCTCGTCGGCAACCATGTCGCCAACCGCGGCAGCATCAGCGCCGACGGCGGCGCCATCCGCCTGCTCTCCGCCGATCAGGTCAAGGTGACCATGGACGCGGCCGGCGCGATCGGCATGCAGATGGTCGCGGCGGCCAGCCAGTCGATGGACGGCGCGGCGGCGGCGGTGGAGAACAGCGGCACGCTGCGCGCCAATGGCGGGCAGATCCTGCTGCAGGCAGGCAGCACCGGGCTGTCGCAGTTGCTGGTCAACAACACCGGCGCGCTCGAAGCCACCGGCATCGACACCTCCGGCGGCAGCGTGCGCCTGGTCGGCAGCGGCGGCGACGTGGCCAGCAGCGGCCGCATCGATGTCTCCGGCACCCACGGCGGCAGCGTGCAGGTGCTGTCCGATGGCGCGGTGAACGTCGCTGGCCGCATCGACGCCAGCGGCACCGCGGCCGGCGGCAGCGTGCGCATCGGCGGCGGCTACCAGGGCGGCGAACAGTTGCAACACGCCAGTGCGGCCACGGTCGCCGACGGCGCGCTGCTCGATGCCAGCGCGACCGGCCAGGGCAACGGCGGCTCCATCGTGGTCTGGTCCGATGGCCACACCGCGGTGCATGGCGCGCTGCGCGCCAACGCGGCCGGCAGCGGCAGCGGCGGCCTGCTCGAAACCAGCGGCCACACCGTCGACTTCTCCGGCATCGCCGTCGGCGCCAAGGGCGCCGGCCCCGGCAGCGCCGGCACCTGGCTGGTCGACCCGGAAGACCTGACCGTGGACAGCGCGGCCGCCAGCACCATCAGCGGCGCGTTGAACGGCGGCACCAACGTCACCCTGCTCACCTCCAGCACCAACGCCAGCGGCCCGGGCACCGTGAGCAACGGCAGCGGCGACATCAACGTCAATGCGGCGATCGGCTGGAGCGGCAACTCCACGCTGACCCTGGACGCCTACCACAGCATCTATCTCAATGCCGCCGTCACCGCCACCGGCAACACGGCCGGCCTGGTGCTGAACTACGGCGGCTACACCGACAACGGCACCGTCGGCGGCACGGGCGACTACTACGTCAACACCCCCGTCTCGCTCGGCGGCGCGCACGCCAGCCTGGCGATCAACGGGCAGGCGTACACGCTGATCCACTCGCTGGCCGACGCGGCTACCTATTTCAACAGCCCCGGCGCCTATGCGTTGGCCCAGGACATCGACCTGGCCGGCGTCACCCGCAGCAGCGCCCTGGTGTCCTCCTTCCAGAGCAAGCTGGCCGGCCTGGGCCACAGCATCAACAACCTGACCATCTCCGGCGCCAGCGGCTACGTCGGCCTGTTCGGCACCACCAGCAGCAACAGCCTCATCCGCGATGTGCACCTGGGCAACGTCTCCATCTCCGGCGGCTATTACGTCGGCGGCCTGGTCGGCTACAACCAGGGCGCGATCAAGAACGTCACCGTCGACGGCGTGGTGAGCGGCACCTCGGGCGGCATCGGCGGATTGGCCGGCTACAACCTGGGTTTGATCGACAACGGCGTGTTCAACGGCAGCGTCAACGGGCAAAACACCGTCGGCGGCGTGGCGGGCAACAACGTCGGCGCCACGATCCGCAATTCCCACAGCACCGGCAGCGTGACCGGCAGCTCCAGCAACACCGGCGGCCTGGTCGGCTACAACGACGGCGGCAGCCTGACCAACACGTATTCCACCAGCACCGTGAGCGGCACCAGTTCCGTCGGCGGCCTGGTCGGAACCAACCAGAACGCCGGCTCGATCAAGAACAGCTACGCCACCGGCAGCGTGATCGGCAGCAGCTCCATGGTCGGCGGGCTGGTCGGCATGAACTACCAGAGCACCATCGCCAACACCTACGCCACCGGCAGCGTCACCGCAACGGCCTCGGTGGGCGGGCTCGTGGGCGTCAATAACGCGGGTGGTGCCAGCGTCAGCTCCAGCAGCGTCAGCAACAGCTACGCCACGGGTGCCGTCATCAGCACCAACAACAACAACGTGGGCGGACTGATCGGCGCCAATTCGGGCAGCGTCAGCAATGCGTCGTGGGACGTCGACAGCACCGGCCAGGCCAATGCCATCAGCAGCGGGGGCGGCGGCAGCGCCACCAATCTGACCAGCTTCGGCAGCAACAACCGTTACAGCCACAGCACCTACGGCAATCTCGGCACCTGGGCGTTGCTCGCCGGCACCAGCAACGTCTACGTCGCCAGCGATGGCGTCGGCAGTCCGGCCTGGATCATGATCGAGGGGCAGACGCGCCCGTTCCTGGCCAGCGAGTACAGCACCACCATCGGCAACGCGCACCAGTTGCAACTGATGGCGTACAACATGGCGGCCAACTACAGCCTGTCGGCCGACATCGACGCCAGCCAGACCGCCGGCAGCAACGCCAGCGGCATGTGGAGCAGCGCCGGCTTCAGTCCGGTCGGCGACAGCAACAACGCCTTCACCGGCAGCCTCGACGGCGCGAACCGCGCGATCTCCGCGCTGACCATCGCCCGCGGCGGCACGTCCTACGTCGGCCTGTTCGGCAACACCGGCGCCGCCAGCCGGATCCTCAACCTCGCCCTGACCGGCGCCACCGTCACCGGCACTGCCTACGTGGGCGGCGTCGCCGGCTTCAATGCCGGCACGCTCAGCGGCATCCGCGTCACCGGCACCATGAGCGGCACCGGCAACTTCATCGGCGGCCTCACCGGCTACAACAACGCCGGGACGATCACCGGCGCGCAGACCAGCGGCAGCGTGGTCGGCAGCGGCGGCCCCTACAGCGGCAACTACGTCGGCGGACTGATCGGCAGCAACGCCAGCGGCACGATCAACGCGTCGTCCTCGTCGAGCACGGTCTCCGGCGGCAGCAGTGTCGGCGGCCTGGTCGGCAACGACTACCAGGGCAACTACAGCAACGTGCAGGCCAGCGGCAGCGCGACCAGCACCAGCACCGCCAGCGGCGACCATGTCGGCGGGCTGATCGGCAACGCCAATCAGAGCCAGATCCAGAACGCCTCGGCCAGCGGCAACGTCACCGCGACCACCACGCATGCGGGCGGTCTGCTAGGCCAGGCGTCCACCGCTACCCTCACCAATGTGCAGGCCAGCGGGAGCGTCTCCGGCTCGAACTACGTCGGCGGGCTGATCGGAGTGGCGAACAGGGGGACCATCACGAACGCGCACGCGACCGGTGGCGCATCGGGAGTCAGCTATGTCGGCGGACTGGTCGGTAACCTCTTCAGCACAAGCCTCAGCGACGCTTACGCCGTCGGCGATGTTTCCGGCACGTGGTACATCGGCGGGCTGGTCGGGTACAACTCTCGAGGCAGTCTGGCCCGTGTCTATGCCACTGGTTTCATCGCCGCCACCGAGTATGCGGGCGGCCTGGTCGGTTACAACCTGACCGGCACCATCAACGCGGCCTATGCCGGCGGCCGTGGCGTGATCGGCACCCAGTATCTCGGCGGTCTGGTCGGCTATAACGATGGCGGCATCATCAACGCCAGCTACGCCATCGGCGACATAGGCGGCAGCAACGCCGTCGGCGGCCTGGTCGGCACCAACAGTGGCACGATCAACGCCAGCTTCTTCGCCACCGACATCGGCGGTAATCCGATCAACGCCGGCCTGCGCTTGGCGGGCAGCAACACCGGCAGCATCGATGCGATCAGCGGCGGCAGGTCCTGGAGCGCGTTGAACACGCTGTCCACCTTCACCGATGCCGGCTGGGCGATCGACAACCGCGGCGGCACCGGCCAGACCTGGCGCCTGTACGAACACATGGGCACGCCGCTGCTGCGCAGCTTCCTGACCCCGTTGACGATCAGCACCAGCCTCTCCGGGCTCGACAAGACCTACGACGGCAACGGTGTCAGCGGCACGATCTCGTCCTATACGGCCGGCGGCGCCTTCAACCCCAGCCTGCTGTTCGGATCGTCGCTGCGCTACGCGACCGCAGGCAATGGCGTCGGCAGCTATACCACCGGCAACGGCATGCTGCAGATCGGTGGCCTGGCGTCCTCGCAGCAGGGCTACGACATCGGCTACGTGGTCTCCGGCGGCATCGCCATCACCCCGGCGACGCTGACAGTGACGGCGACCTCGGGCTCCAAGACCTACGGCGACACCCTCAACCTCAGCGGCTACCGCGTTTCCGGTCTGATCGGCAGCGACAGCGTCTCCGGGGTCGCGCTGAGCAGCGCGGGCGCCGGTAGCGGCGCCGCAGTGGGCAACTATGCCGTCACCGCCTCCGGCGCGACCGGCGCCGGGCTGTCCAACTACGTCGTCAACTACGTCGACGGCAGCCTGCGCGTCGATCCGGCGACGCTGCGCATCGTCGCCAACGACGCCAACAAGACCTACGGCGGCACCGTCACCCTCAGCGGCTACAGCGTTTCGGGCCTGCTCAACGGCGACACCGTCTCCGGCGTCGCCCTGAGCAGCGCCGGCGCCGGTGCCGGCGGCGCGGTCGGCAACTACGCCATCACCGCCTCCGGCGCGACCGGCGCAGGGCTGTCCAATTACGTCGTGACCTATGTCGATGGCAGCCTACGCGTCGATCCGGCCACCCTGCGCATCGTCGCCAACGATGCCAACAAGACCTATGGCGGCACCGTCAACCTCAGTGGCTACAGCGTTTCGGGCCTGCTCAACGGCGACACCGTCTCCGGCGTCGCCCTGGGCAGCGCCGGCGCCGGTGCCGGCGCCGCGGTCGGCAACTACGCCATCACCGCCTCCGGCGCGACCGGCGCCGGACTGTCCAACTACGTCGTCAGCTACGTCGACGGCAGCCTGCGCGTCGATCCGGCCACCTTGCGCATCGTCGCCAGCGATGCCAGCAAGACCGTCGGCAGCACCGCCACCCTCACCGGCTACCGTGTCTCCGGCCTGCTCAACCGCGACACCGTCTCCGGCGTCGCCCTGAACAGTGCCGGTGCCGGCAGCGGCGCTGCGGTCGGCAACTACGCCATCACCGCCTCCGGCGCCACCGGCGCAGGGCTGTCCAACTACACCATCAGCTACGTCGATGGCTTGTTGAACGTGGTCGCCGGCAGCGGCGATGGCGGCGGCGCCGCTGTCCAGTTGCCCACCACCACCGTGCAGGCGATCAACACCTCGGTCGCCGCCGCCACGGTGACCAGCGATGCCGGCAGCACGACAGAGACCAGTCCGCAAAAGGCTGAGGAGACGGCCAGGCAACTGGCGGCCGCGGCACATGGCGGCAGCAGCGGCACCGTGACGGCCGCCACCGACTCGATCCTGATCGTCGACGGCGGCATCCGCGCCCCGGCAGTCGCGTGCAGCCCGGGCGCGTCCAACGCCTCCGCGGACAGCTGCATCATCCGGCAGTAGCCGGGAATGACCTGACGACACCGCGCGGCGGTGTCGTCGGGTCATGGCACCGCTTTCGTCACGGCCCTCGCCGGCACACGAATCGGCACCGGGCTCTCTGCACGAACGCGCGGCGATCGATCGCCGCGCGCCCGATTGTTTTTGCTGTTGGCGCAGAGCGTGCGTCGGGATACGCACGGCCGCCTGCGATCAGGCATCCGTCGCCGGCGACACGCGCGACACTGCGAGCTGTGCATCCGGGCGGCGCGGCAGCAGCAATACGAAGCAGACCGACTCGTCGGGTGCCTGCCTGGCCAGGCCGACCCATCCCCCAAGACGCTCGGCGATGCGCCGCACCAAGTACAGACCGAGCCCCGCGCCCGGCGCATGCCGCGCGCTTTCGCCGCGGTAGTACTTCTGGAACAGCCGCTCGCGTTCGGCAGGCGCGATGCGTTCGCCCGGATTGGCGACCTCCAGCCGCAGCCCTCCGGCACTGCCGCGGACGCGCACGCGGATGGCCATGCCCGCCGGGCAATGGCGGTCGGCATTGGCGAGCAGGTTACGCACGGCCACCCGCAGCAGTCCGGTGTCGGTGAGCAGACCGTCGTCGTCGGTGAGAATCTCGCAGACCACGCGCTGCGGCGGGAAGTCACCGCACAGGTCGTCGAGCAGGACGCGCAGGGCGCACGGCTGCAGCCGCAGTTCCGAGGCCGCCTCGCCCATGCGGTCGTCGGCGAGATACTCGTCCACCAGCGCCAGCAGCCGTTGCGCCGCGTCGCGGATGTTGCCGCAGCGCACGCGATTGCGTTCCGGCGGCGCATCCAGCTTGCGCGCCAGCTGTTGCGCCGAGGTCATGATGACGGCCAGCGGCGTGCGGAACTCGTGCGACACCATCGCCACGAAATCGCGTTGCTCCTGCATGACCTTGCGCTCGGTCTGCAGCAAGCCGCGCAGGTCGTTCTCCAGCGCCTGCCGCCTGCCGATTTCGTTGCGCAGCTCTGCGGTGCGCAAGGCCACGTCACGCTCCAGCGCCAGACCGTGCCTGCGCGCGAGTGCCACCGCGGCCTCGGCATGCCGCCGTTCGCGCAATCGGCGCTGCCGCTCGTAACGACCGATGAGGAACACGCTCAGCAGCGTCATGTGCAGCATGGTGCCGAACGTGGTGGCGTACTGGGTCCACGCATTGACCGGGACGAATCCGAGGTTGCGCAGGAAGCCCAGCATCACCCCCAGATAGAACGGAAAGAACGCAAGCACGAAGAACAGCGCCGGCCGATAGCGGCGCCACAGCAGGTGCAGCCCCAGCCCCGCCAGCAGCAGGATCTCCAGCAGACCCAGCGACTGCACCGGCTGCATGCCCCAGGCGTAGTGGCCGGCGAGCACGAACACGGCGCACCCCAACGCGACCGCCCACAGCAGACGTGTGCCCCAGCGCACCAGCCGCGGATGAAAGGCGCGCAGGTTCAGTTGCCGGCTGGCGACCTGGAATCCCACCGGCAGACTGCAGGCGATGCTGATGCCCAACAGCGTGTCGCTCCACGCCATCGGCATGCCGGTGACCTGCTGCACCAGGCCGATGGACATCGCTTCGTTGAACACGCAGCCGCCGAGATAGGCCACGAACAGGCCACTCATGCGCGCGCGCGTGGCGAGCCAGAACAACACGTGCAGGCACAGCAGCAACAGGTAGAAGCCGAAATACAGGCCGAACTGCAGCCCCTCGCGCCGCGAGTGGTTATCGAAGGGCAGCCGTTGCCAGACGTCCAGACGGGTGACCAACGCGTTCTTGCTGCGCAACCGCAGCAGCACCTCGTAATCGCCCGCATGCGTTGGCGCGAACTGGAAGACCGGGCTGCGGTAGTCCACCGGCCAATCGCGCCGCGGCACGCGTTCGCCGCTGTCCCCCAGTGCGCGCCAGGCGCCGCCCTCGGGCCGCACGTAGGCCTGCACGTCGTCGAGCAAGGCATTGCTCAATCGCATCATCCAGCCGCCGGGCGGTACACTCTGGACATGAACAGGCAGGCGCAGCCACACGGCACCGTCGGCGAATCCCGCGTTGAGGCCGTCGGGCAGCCGGGTCCAGCCGGTCGCGGCGGCGGCCTGCACCACGTCCAGTCGGCCGTGCGGATCGTCCAGGCGCTGCAGATACCCGCTCGCATCCTGGTGCGCGCTGGTCAACGGCAGCGCCGCGACCGGGGATGGCGCCGCGTCGGCGGCCACGGCCACGCCCACCACAAGCCATGCGCCCACCAGCCAGCGCCACCATTGCGCCATCATTCGCCATACCGCACCCTTGCCAGCCGATGACGTTACAGCAAACCGCACTGCGCGAGGACGCGACTCCATGTCCGAGGTGATCCTGCTCGAGGACGAGCCGGTGCTGTGCGAAGAACTCGGCGAGTTCCTGCAGGATCTGGGCTACGTCGTCCTCTGCGTGGACAGCATCGCCGGCTTCCGGACGCGGTTCGATCCGGCGCGCCACACCATGGCCGTGATCGACGTCGGTCTTCCCGACGGCAGTGGCCTGGAACTGGTCAGTGAACTGCGGCGTGCCGGCCATCGGCTGGGCATCGTGGTGTTCAGTGCACGCAACACCGCCAGCGACCGCATCGCGGGACTGGAACTCGGCGTGGACCACTACCTGGGCAAGGGCGTCGATCTGGACGAACTCGCCGCCACCCTGGCGTCGCTGGGCCGGCGCCTGGCCCTGCCGCCGCCGGCGGCGCGCTGGGTTCTGGAACTGGCCGCCGCACGCCTGAACGTTCCCAACGCGCCGCCGGTGCCGCTGTCGCGCCAGGATCTGCTGGTGCTGGCCTGCCTGATGCGCCATGCCGGCGAGAGCGTGGGCCACCGCGAGATCGCCGACGCGCTGGGGGTGAACTTCCTCGAGTACGACCGGCGGCGGCTGGACACGCAGATGTACCGCCTGCGGCGCCGCGTGGAGGAAATCAGCGGACGCCCGCTGCCGGTGAAGACCTTGCGCAACAGCGGCTATCGCTTCCACGCGCCGGCGGCGTTGGCGCCCTGAGCGCCGCGGCGTGCCTCGCCGACGCGCCCTGCGGCCTGGCCACCAGTGCGCAAGCTCCGCTGCCGGCTCCCGCAACACGATGGCCCCGAAACGAAAAACGCCGGCGATGCCGGCGTTTTTCTTTCCTCGTAGGCGTTGCGGGGGTGATCAGCCCTGCCACTTGCCCAGCGCGGCCAGGCCGTTTTCCTTGGCGCGCTCGTACACCACCTGCTGCGCCTTGGCGAAATTGCCCTTCATGTCCTGCGCCCACAGCTTCAGCGCGGCCTGCTGCATGGCGCGGCCGTAGGAGAAGCTCAGCGGCCACGGCAGGTTGCCGAGCTGGTTCATCGCGTTGAGGTGCGCGGTGGACTGCTCGTCGGTCTGACCGCCGGACAGGAACACGATGCCCGGCAGGATCGCCGGCACAGTGCTCTTGAGGCACATCACGGTGGACTCGGCCACTTCCTCGACACTGGCCTGCTCGTCGCAGTCCTTGCCGGCGATGACCATCGAGGCCTTGAGGATGGTGCCTTCCAGGACCACGTTCTGCTCGTACAGCGCGCCGAACAGCGAACGCAGCGTGGCTTCGGTGACCTCGTAGCAGGTCTCGATGTCGTGGTCGCCGTCCATCAGCACTTCCGGCTCCACCATCGGCACCAGGCCCTGCTCCTGGCACAGCGCCGCGTAGCGGGCCAGCGCATGCGCGTTGGTCTCGATGCACACGCCCGACGGGATGTCCTCGCCGATGGTGATGACCGCACGCCACTTGGCGAAGCGCGCGCCGAGCTTGTAGTACTCCTCCAGGCGCGCGCGCAGACCGTCCAGGCCTTCGGTGATCAGTTCGCCCGGCATGCCGGCCAGCGGATGCGTGCCCTTGTCGACCTTGATGCCGGGGATGATGCCGTGCTCGGCCATGTACTTGGCGAACGGCACGCCGTCCTTGGTCTTCTGGCGGATCGTCTCGTCGTACAGGATCGCGCCAGAGATGTGGTCGCTCAGCTTGGGCGTGGTCAGCAGCAGCTCGCGGTAGGCACGGCGATTCTCTTCGACATTCTCGATGCCCACGCCGGCGAAGCGCTTGGCGATGGTGCTGGTGGATTCGTCGATCGCGATGATGCCCTTGCCCGGGGCGACCATTGCCTGTGCGGTTTCGGCAAGCTGTTCGATGCTCATACGGTTCCTGATGGCTGCAGCGGGGGAACGCCCATTATACCGGGCCGGCCTGCATGCATTCCGTTACCGCGGGAATTGCAAGCGGTTACAGGCGTAGACCGTGCATGTTCCCGGCACGTCAGCCAAGTGCATCCGTCATTGCGTCACACTGCGCCTCTTGTTCGGCCTGCGCGGTCTGCAGCGGCGCAGTGTCCAGGGCCGGCACCGGCGCAGGCGCGCCCTGCGCTGTCGGCAAGGCGATGTCGAGCGCATCGAGCAAGGGCTGCCAGTCGTCGGCACTGCGCGCGCGGCGGTGCGCCAGCAACGCGGCGTGGCGGCGCAGCCCCGGCAGCTGCCAGCGCAGCTCGCAGCAGACGCGATCGACTTCCTCGGCCGCTTCCGGCGCGGCGATCAGCCACGGCAGTTGCTCGACCATCTTGCCGGCGCCGGAATCGTGGATGGCCATGATGTAGCCCACGATCAACAGCAGCAGATGCTGCAAGGCCGCGCGCTCGTCCTCGCGCAGGTCGCCGCCGCGCTGCAGCCGCAACGCCTCGTCGCGCGCCCGCTCCAGGCCGTCGAGCAGGGCCGCCACCACCTCCCGCAGGTGCTGCGGATCGTGCGCCGGCGCCTGTTCCAGCGCGCAGTCGCGCAGGCGCTCGGTCAGCAGGTCGACCACGTCGCGCGGGAACTGTCCGGGCACCACGCGCAGCGCGATGCGCATCCGCGCCAGCGCCTGCGCCTGGCCCTGCTCGCGTTCGAACAACCCATCCAGCGCTTCGGCACAGGAGATCAACCGGCCCAACGGCGACAGCGCCGACGCGCCGACCGGATAGCCGGAGCCGTCGATGCGTTCGTGGTGCTCGCGTGCGGCCGCGGCCTGCTGCGCCGAGTACACGCCGGATTCGCCCAGCAGCGCGGCGCTGATCACCGGGTGCACGCAGCGCATGCGCCACTGCGCGAAGTCCTGCTGCGCCTCCGGAATCTCCAGCACCACCGGATCCACGTACATCTCGCCGAGATCGTGCAGCAGGCCGACTTCCGCGGCCTCGCGCATCGCCGCATCCGAGCGCGACAGCAGCGCCGCCAGCCAGGACACCAGCATCGCCACCCGCACCGCGTGCGAGAACGCGGCCGGCCGGGTCTGGCCGAGGGTGGTCAGCAAGGTGCCCGGCGCGCCCAGCGTGCGGGCGCGGGCCAGCATGGCCATCACCGGCTGCGCCTGCTCGCCCAGCAACTGCCGCAGATGCGGGTGTTCGTCCAGTTCGCGCTGCGCGGCCAGCTGCACTTCGCTCGGGCGCAGTTCCTCGCAGAACGCCAGCGAGGATTCCAGCGGACGCAGCAGGCGCCGCGCGATCAGGCGCTCGCGCAGGCCGGCGTTGATGCGCTGGCCCTTGGCGACGAGCAGGATGCCGCGGCGGTCGCGGATATCCTCGGTGACCACCAGCTCGCGCGTGGCCGAGGCCTGGATCAGGTGTTCAAGGCAATGCGTGCCGGGGCGCTCGGGCAGGTCCAGCCCGAGTTCGGCGTGCGCGCTTGGGGACGTCATGGGGGTGTCGCACGATCAGGGAACGGGAGGGCGCCGCGCCGTTCCATGCGCGATCGAACAGGTGTTGCCGACGGCGCGGCGGCCGGGGCCGCCGCGCCGCGTCCTTCAGAGTTCGCCCAGGCCGCTGGCACGGCCGTCCGGGCCGACCTCGAGCAGGCGCAGGGTGTTGGTCGCGCCGTGGGTTTCCATGTGCTCGCCGCTGGTGAACACCACGCGGTCGCCCGGCGCCAGCAGGCCGGCTTCGACCAGCACGCGGATCGCGCCGCGCGCGGCCTCGCGCGGAGTCAGGCCGCGGCTGTCGAAGTTGATCGGGAACACGTCGCGCATCATCGCCATGTGCCGGCGCGCGCCGTCGTGGCGGGTCACCGCGAAGATCGGCGCCTTGGCGCGGAAGCGCGACAGGTAGCGCGGGGTGCCGCCGGATTCGGTCATCGCCACGATCGCGCGCACGCCCACGTGCTGGGACAGGAACATCGTGGCCATGGCGATGGCCTGGTCGGCGCGCTCGAGGTTGCGCGGGGCCATGCCGAAGTCGGTTTCGGTCTCGAACTGGCGCTCGGCGCCCAGGCAGATGCGCGCCATCGCCTCGACCGCACGGATCGGATAGGCGCCGGCGGCGCTCTCGGCCGACAGCATCACCGCGTCGGTGCCGTCGATCACCGAGTTGGCCACGTCCAGCACTTCGGCGCGGGTCGGGATCGGGCTTTCCACCATCGACTGCAGCATCTGCGTGGCGGTGATCACCACTTTGTTCTGCGCCAGCGATTCCTTGATGATCTTCTTCTGCAGGCCGGGCAGCTCGGCGTCGCCGATTTCCACGCCCAGGTCGCCACGCGCGACCATCACCACGTCCGAGGCCTCGACGATCTCGCTCAGGTTCTCGATCGCCTCGGTGCGCTCGATCTTGGACACCAGCGCCGCATCGCAGCCGTGCGCGCGGGCGATGCGCCGCGCCTCGTTCATGTCCTCGGCGTTGCGGCAGAACGACACCGCGATGAAGTCGACGCCGATCTTGGCGACGATGCCGATCAGTTCCTTGTCGCGCTCGGTCAGCGCGCCCAGCGACAGGCCGCCGCCCTGCTTGTTGAGCCCCTTGCGATCGGACAACACGCCGTCGTTGAGCACGCTGGTGACGATGCGCTCGCCCTGCACCTCGACCACCTTCAGCTGCATCAGGCCATCGTCCAGCAGCAGCACGTCGCCCGGCGCCACGTCCTGCGGCAGGCCCAGGTAGCTGACGCCGACCTGGCTGGCGTCGCCCGGCGCGGCATTGGGGTCGGCGATGAGGTCGAAGCGGTCGCCGAGCTTGAGCGAGACCTTGCCCTGGGCAAAGCGCTCGATGCGGATCTTCGGACCGGGCAGGTCGGCGAGGATGCCGATCTCGGCACCGACGCGGGCCGCGGCGGCGCGCACTTCGGCGGCACGCTTGGCCTGGCCGGACGGATCGCCGTGACTGAAGTTCAACCGCACCACGTTGACGCCGGCGCGGAACAGATCCTCGAGCACGCCGGGCGGGTCGGTGGCCGGACCGAGGGTGGCGAGAATCTTGGTGCGGCGCTGGCGTTCGATCATGATGGCATCCTTGGAAAAAGCGCTCAAAGCTAGCACACGCGTCCATCACACAGCATGGCATTTCGGCATAGACGCACGCGCGGTCCGGCATAGCGAGCGGACAATGCGGGACAGTATGTGGTCATGCAACGCCAACAGCCGCCGGCCTGCGGACACCGCGCGGGCAGGCTCACGCCAGGCGACGCAGCATGCGCAGCCAGCGCCCTGTGCGCCGGACGCACCGGCGCAAGTGCCCATTCAGGCCGCGACGAGCGCCGGCAACTGCGCCGGCGACTGCGCCAGCACATCGGCACCGGCCTGGCGCAGTTCCTCGACATCGCCGAAGCCCCACAGCACGCCGATGCTGCGCATGCCGTGATGGCGCGCGCCGTCGATGTCCATGCGCCGGTCGCCGATCATGCGGCACTGCGCCGGCACGACAGAGAGCCGCCGCAGCGCCTCGGCGATCAGGTCCGGCTTGGCCCGGCGCGCGCCGTCGTCGCTGGCACCGACGATCTCCTCGAAGCGAGCGCCGAACGGCAACTGCTCGACGATGCGCCGCGCGAAGCGTTCGTTCTTCGAGGTCACCACCGCCAAGCGGTGACCGGCCGCAGCCACCGCCTCCACCGCCGCGCCGATGTCCGGGAACACCGTGTGCTCGCGCCAGCCATGGCTGTCGTAGCGGCTGCGGTACAGCGTCAACGCCTGCTCCACCAACGCCGCATCGCCGCCGAAGTGCTGCTGGAAGCTGTCGCGCAGCGGCGGGCCGATCCAGGCGCGCAACTGCGCCGGGGTCGGCAGCGGCTGGCCCAGTTCGGCGAAGGCATGGCGCAGGCTGCCGACGATGCCGGCCTCCGAATCGACCAGGGTGCCGTCCAGGTCGAAGAACAGGACGTCGGCGGCGCTCACGCGCCGCGCGCCTGCAGTGCGGCCACCGCCGGCAGGGTCTTGCCTTCCAGGAACTCCAGGAACGCACCGCCGCCGGTGGAGATGTAGCTGACCTGCTCGGCGATGCCGTACTTGTCGACCGCGGCCAGGGTGTCGCCGCCGCCGGCGATGGAGAACGCCGACGAGGCGGCGATCGCCCGCGCCAGGGTCTCGGTACCCTTGCCGAAGGCATCGAACTCGAACACGCCGACCGGGCCGTTCCAGACCACGGTACCGGCCTTGGCGATCAGCTCGGCGTAGTGCGCGGCGGTCTGCGGGCCGATGTCAAGGATCAGGTCGTCGTCGGCGACGTCGGTGACCGCCTTCACCGTGGCCTCGGCGTCGGGCATGAACTGCTTGGCCACCACCACGTCGCTGGGCAGCGGGATCGCCGCGCCGCGCGCATTGGCGTCGGCCACGATCTTGCGCGCGGTGTCGAGCAGGTCCGGCTCGCACAGCGACTTGCCGACCGCATGCCCGGCCGCGGCGATGAAGGTGTTGGCGATGCCGCCGCCGACGATCAGCTGATCGACCTTGTCCACCAGGTTGGACAGCAGTTCCAGCTTGGTCGAGACCTTGCTGCCGGCGACGATCGCCAGCAGCGGCTTGGCCGGCTGTTCCAGCGCCTTGGCCAGCGCGTCCAGCTCCGCCATCAGCAGCGGGCCGCCGGCGGCGACCGGGGCGAACCTGATCACGCCATGGGTGGACGCCTGCGCACGGTGCGCGGTACCGAACGCGTCCATCACGAACACGTCGCACAGCGCCGCGTACTTCTTCGCCAGGGCCTCGTCGTCCTTGCCCTCGCCGACGTTCATGCGGCAGTTCTCCAGCAGCACGATCTGCCCGGGCTGCACGTCCACGCCATCGACCCAGTCGCGGATCAGCGGCACGTCGACGCCGAGCAGCGCAGCCAGGCGGATGGCCACCGGCTCCAGCGAATCCTCCTGGGTCCACACGCCTTCCTTGGGCCGGCCCAGATGCGAGGTCACCATCACCGCCGCGCCCTGTTCCAGCGCGTGCTTGAGCGTCGGCACCGAGGCCAGGATGCGCTGCTCGGAGGTGATCAGGCCATTGTCGATCGGCACATTCAGATCTTGCCGGATCAGCACGCGCTTGCCGGACAGGTCGAGATCGGTCATTCGCAGGATGGACATGTGATTGCTCGCTTTCGTGGGGTTGCAAAGGGAAAACCGCGCCATCGGTGCAGTATCGGCGTCGGCATCGGAACGTCGGGTGCACGCCGTTCGGCCGATCGCCGCGCAGCGGCGAAACCGCCATTGTCCGGCGTCGGCCGCACAGCGGCAAATCGGTGGGGGACGGTGCGCTGCCCCGCGCGCGCGCGGCGCGGCGTGCGCGCCGTCGCCGCGGGATCGATCAGCCCGTGCCCTCGCCGGCGCCGGGTTTGCGCAGCAGGCTGAGCGCGAAACCGACCACCAGCAGCGCACCGCCGACCAGCAGCGCCCACAGCAGCCAGGTCTTCCAGTCGCGCGGCGGCGGTGGCGCCTGCAGCGCCGCGGCACCGGCCAGCGGCTGCGCCGCGCCGAGGCTGGCAGTGGCCGGCGCCCATTGCGGCCCACGCTGGGTGTGCAAGGCCTGCAACGCGGCGGCCAGCGGCGCCTGTGCACGCTGGGTGCGCGCACTGCCGGCGGCCAGCGCATAAGGCGGCGCGCCCTGCGCCAGGAACACCAGCGTCTCCGGCTGGTAGCCCAGGCGCAGCGCCGGCCGCTGCCGGCCCGGGTCCTGCGCCGCCAGCAACCGCCAGTAGCGGTCGCGCACCGGCGCAGTCAGCGCCTGCGGCGGCGAGCGGCTGCCGCCGCCCACCTGGTAGGCCAGCCATGGACCGGCGCGGTCCTGCCATGGCGCCTCGGCGCTGTCGCGGCTCTGCACGCGCCATTCGATGGCGTTGTTGCCGGGCAAGGCGATGTCGACGCGCGTCACCGGGTAGCGCCCCGGCGACACGAAGGCATAGCCGTGCTGCGCGGGATCGGTGCTCGCCGCGTCCAGTTGTTGCCAATGCCAGTCGGCGACGACCGGCGTCGGTGCCAGTTCGGCCTCCACCCCGGTCAGCGGCGGCGCGCCGGCACCGGCCAGCGGCAGCAGGCGCAGATAGCGCACTTCGCGGCCGATGGGGATGCGCAGTTGCTGCAGCCGGTGCCCCTGGTTGCTGAGGTCGACCAGGGTCGCATCGGCCACCAGCACCTCCCAGTCGCGCAGATCGTCGCTGCCCTCGACGCGGTAGCGCGCCTGCTGTGGCTGCGCAGCGGCGGCCCATTGCAGCGACAGTGCGCGCAGCGGCGCATGCAACGCGCTGGCATCGACCAGCCAGCCGGCAGCGCCCGCGTCGGGGCCAGCGCCGGCCACGCGGGTCTGGATGCGGCGCACACTGCCGTCGCTGTCGCGCTCGGCGATCAGCTCCAGATCCGGGGTCCGCCCGTCGGGCGCCGCCGGCAGCGGAAACCACGGCAACGGCTGCCGGCGCGGCGCCGTCTCGGCCTGCTCGGCGGCGAACAGGGCCGCCGGCAGCGGGTCGCCGGCCGCGTTGAACACCTCCACGTCGCCCAGCGAGGCGCGCTGCGCACTGCGGTAGACCGCATCGTCGAGCTGCACGCGATAGGCGCCGGCATCGGCGTCCTGCAGGGTCAGCGGCCACTGCTGGGCGTAGTCGTCGCGCTGGCTGGTCGCGAACGCGCACAGCGGCAACCCGGCCAGCAACAATGGAAACAGCGCACGTCGGATCATGGGATGGCCTCCTCGGCCGGTTCGGCAGCGCGCGGCGGCGCCGGCGCCAGATAGCCGACCACCGTACACAACAACCCGTACGCGATGAACGAGGCGATGCCGGCGACGTTGCCGAGGTTGCCGCGGTCCACCAGCAACAGCTTGCCCAGCACCACCGCCATCAGTACCGCGCCGGCCAGCCACAGGCCGCGCTGGCCGCGCCGCGAGCCCAGCACCCAGCCGAGCACGCCCAGCACGCTCCAGACCACGGTCAGGCTGGTCTGCGCCACGCCATTGCCGAGCACGCCGGGCCACGGCACCGCCGCCCAGTAATGCACCGCATGCAGGGTGACGCTGGTGATCCACAGGAAGCCGGCACCGGCCAACAGCTGGGTGCGCCAGGGCCGCAGCAGCGCCGGCAGCTCCGCGGTGCGGGTCCAGCGCACGCCCAGGACCAGCAGCGCCAGTTGGGTCAGTTCCAACGGATTGAGCACCGGCACCCAGGGCAGCGGCGCGCTGCTGCCGGGCAGGCTCAGGCTGTACAGCCAGGCCACCGCCAGCAGGCCGAAGTAGGTGCTCTGCAGCGCGCTGCGGCACGGCGCGAATGCCGCACCCAGCGGGGCCGCCAACCAGTTCCAGCGCCACAGCGACAGCGCCGTCGCCAGCAACCAGGGCGCCAGCAACAGCATCCAGCGCCAGCCGGCGGCGAGCTCGCTGTGCAGCGCGATCCAAGTGCACAGCAGCCCGACCACGCTGGGCCACACCAGCCACCACACGAACTGCGCCGCACGCGCGACGCCGCCACCGCTGTCGCGCAGGCACAGCAGGCTGCGCACGCCGAGCACCGCGAACAGCGCCCAGGCCCAGGCGCCATGCCCGGCGAACGGCTGCCCGTGCACATCGGCCTGCCAGACCGCCAGCGGCAAGGCCAGGGCCAGGCCACCCAGCGTGGTCGCGGCCAGCGCCAGTGCCGGCCAGCGCCGCTGCGCCTCGGCGGCGAGCCAGCCGCTGACCGCGACCCAGGCGAGCAGCACGTCGGCACGCGCGTCGGCGTCGACGAATCGCACGATCTCGGTGACCCCGATCCCGCACCACCAGAACAGCCCCCACACGTAGTAGCCAAGCGCCGGCACGGCGGCCCGCCCACGGCGGTAGCACCAGGCGCTGGCGAAGCCGGCCAGCGCCAGCAGCAGCCCGCTCATGAAGGTGGCGTTGGCCACCGCCTGGGTGTCCTGGGCGATGTCCTCCACGCCCACCAAGAAGCCGAACGACGCCGCCAGTTGCAGGCCGGCGCCGCTGAACTGCGGCAGCCAGCGCCGCTGGCGCAGGCCCAGCCACGCCAACGCCGCCCCCTCCAGCGCGAACACGCTGGCGGTCGCGCGCGCGGACAGCGCCAGCGGCACCGCCAACGTGGCGAACCCCACCGCCAGCACCGCATACGCCTGCCCCAGCACCGCGAAGCTCGCGCGCCGGATCAGCGCCGCCGCCAGCAGGGCATAGATCGCCGCCAGTCCCAGCGCACACAGCGCCAACGGCAGGCCGTCGCCGCGCAGCAGCCCCGCCTGCAGCGAAAACGCGATCAGCGGCGTGCCGAACACCAGGCTGCCGTCGATCAGCGTGCTGCGCGCTGCCTGGCGCCGCGCGTACAGGATCGGGATCAGCAGGTAGAAGGCGAAGAACAGCAGCAGGAACGGCTCGGTGCTGGCGAACTTCTCGGGCCGGTACTGCAACACGCCCCACAGCGTGCCGATGCCGAAGGTGAAGCCGAACCCGAGCAGGTTCAGCACCCGCCACGGCCGGTACCAGGCGATCGCGAACACCGCCGCGTTGAGCAGCGCGTAGTAGGAGAACAGCGCCACATGGTTGCCGCTGCCGGTGGACAGCCACAGCGGCGCGAGGAAGCCGGCCAGCGTGCCCAGCACCGCCAGCGTGCGCGATTCCTGCGCCACCGCCAGCACGCACATGCCCGCGACCAGGGCGATGCTCAGCGCCAGCGCCGCGCCGGCGGGGATCAGCCCGGACAGCTTGAAGGCGGCGAACACGGTCAGCAGCAGCACGCCGATCGCCCCACCCTGCAGGGCCAGCGCGAAGCTGCGCTTGCGCGTGCGCTGGCGCCAGCCGAAGGCCAGGCCGGCCAGCGACGCGGCGGCGATGCCGGCGTAGCGCAGCTCGATCGGCATGCGCAGCCAGCCTTGGTCGCCGGCGTACTTCAGCAGCGCGGCGACGCCGGCCAGCAGCACCAGCATGCCGATCTTGACCGGGACATTGCCCTCGGTGAACCAGCGTTTGATCCCGCCCAACAGCCGTTCGATCGGATCCGGCCCACGCGGCGCGGCGGGCTGGGCCGCCGCGGCGGTGCGCGCCTGGGCTTGCTGCTGCTCGGCGCGTTCGACCGCGGCGGCCAGCGTCGCGAAATCCTCGCCCCTGGGAGGCACCGGCAAGGGCGGCGGCAGCGGCGGCGGCGCCGCTGCGCGCTCGGCGAACGGGTCTGGACGCGGAAGGTCGAGGCCTGCAGCGAACGGCATGTCCTCCGCCTCGACCTCGGACTCGGCGACGGCGGCCTGGCCCTCTGCGACAGCGGCCGCGACATCGGCGCGATCCGTTGCGGCGGCAGGCGTGGCGGCGGCCATCCGCGCCACCTGCGCCTCCAGTGCGGCGAGCCGCTGGCGCAGGCGCGACTGCCCGACCAACGCCACGATCGACAGCAGTGGCAACGCCAGCACCACCAGCGCCGCAAACACCACCAGCACGACCAACTTGTCCATTCGTCTCACATCTCCAAAGGCGGTGGCGCGGCGCCCGTGGCGCGCACCGGGAGCCCGGCGGCGCCGGACCTGGCGCAGATGGTAGACGAGTTCGGCGCCGACATCGGCCCACGGACGGGGCCGCAGCCCAGTCAGCGCAAGGCCCGGCGTTCCGACAAACGGTTTTCACACCACCCTCAAGCCCAGTGCACCGGCGGCCGCTACACCCCTTATCGCGTCGTCCGTCTGCTGTTTTCTCCCACCCCGCAGGCAGCATGAATGAACCTACCCGCCCACCCCGCCGACGCGGGGATCGATGACCATATTCGCGCCGTCGTCGGCTTGTCCGACCAGTTGCTCGGCCAGTTGCGCCGCTCGCTGCAGGGGATCGACGCGATCAACCGCACCACCCACATGATCTCCATGAACGCGCGCATCGAGTCGGCGCGGATCGGCGCCGCCGGACGCGGCTTCAGCGTGATCGCGCAGGAAATGGACGGGCTGTCGCGACGCGTGGCCGAGGCCACCCAGGACCTGGACAAGGTCGCCGCGCGCACCAGCGCGGAGATGCGGCAGACACTGGGCCGCCTGCAGGACGACGTGCGTCGCACGCGGCTCAGCGAGCTGGCCCTGAGCAACATCGACCTGATCGACCGCAACCTCTACGAGCGCAGTTGCGACGTGCGCTGGTGGGCCACCGACGCGGCGGTGGTCGCCGCGGCGCGTGCCGACAGCGATGCCGAGGCGCTGGCCTACGCCTCGCGGCGCATGGGCCAGATCCTGGATTCGTACACGGTCTACTTCGACCTGATCCTGGCCGGAAGCGATGGCCGCATCCGCGCCAACGGCCGGCCGCGGCAGTTCGGCTCGGTCGGCAGCGACGTCTCCGCGCAGCCATGGTTCGAACACGCGATGCGCACGCGCAGCGGCGAGGAATTCGGCTTTCAGGACGTGCATGCCAGCGCGCTGGCCGACGGCGAGCGCGTGCTGGTATACGCATGCACGGTGCGCGACGGCGGTCGCGTCGATGGCCGCGTGCTGGGTGTGCTGGGCATCGTGTTCCGCTGGGACGCGCTGGCGCAGACGATCGTGCAGCGCACGCCGCTGTCCGAATCCGAATGGGGCCGCAGCCGCGTCTGCATCGTCGATGCGCAGGGCCGGGTGCTGGCCGACTCGGCCGGGCGCATGCTGCAGGACCGGATCGACTTCGACGGCCGCGACGCCTTGTTCAAGCAGCCGCGCGGCGCCGTGCTGATCGATCTCGACGGCCGGCCGCACTGCATCGCGCACGCCGCCTCTCCCGGCTACGAAACCTACCGCACCGGCTGGCACTCGCTGATCCTGCAGGCGCTGTAGGAAATATTATTGGAAGGTCAGCCAAGGAAGCATCCAAGGGCGCTTGTCGGCGTCACCTGAGCGTGATAGAAATCGCGCAATCGCGCTCGATACGCTCGTCCATGGATCCAGCACCACTAGAGCAAGGATGTACCGCAATGCACAGGTTTCGTCGCTCCTGCGTTATGCGCTTTCTGTGCGCTTTTGCGCTATTAGGCGTGTCGCCACTCTCTTCTGCCGACATGTTCGGCAAACCCGAAGATATCGCCCGCAGCTGGGTCGGTCACGACGCCGGCGAATTGATGATGCAGTGGCCGGTAGACCGTGGCCTGTACACCTCTGAAAACCCCGAGACTCACGAAACCGCCTATACATACAACTTCGGTGTCGATGCGCACTACCGCACCGACTACTGGACCACGCAGGGCGCAGTCGTCGGCATGACCCCGGGCGGCGGGGGCATGGCGCCCACACCGATCTTCGAACAGAACGAGCACAGCCAGCAGGTGTATGTGCCGGCCGAACATCACTGCGAAGTCACCTTCATCGCAAATGCCGAGGGCATCATCACCCGCTACGACTTCGCCGGCAGCAAATGCGATCCTTACTTCCGAAGCTGGGGCCGGCCAAAGAAAAGCAAGTAAGCACAGCGCAGGTAAGCCAGCGCTTCATCATACCTACAGGGGCAGATCAATGACCGCAAAGAAACCGCTCGTCCGCTTCGCTTGGTCGGCTATCGCATTCACACTACTGGCGATGGCCGCATCCGCGATGGCCTCAGAAGTACGGCACGGCGAGATCGTGGCGCTGGAGCCGATCGAGAACAAGAATACGGACGTGCCTGAGCGCACTAAGAAGATCACGGATGTCGCGTCCAAGCTCGGCGGCATGGCTGGCAGCATTTTGGGTTTGAAAGCCAGCAATGCCAACGTCGGCGCAACGGCAGTGGCCGCTGGCGCCGGCGAAGCCGC
Organism: Xanthomonas sp. LMG 12459; assembly: GCF_009192905.1. Lineage (NCBI taxonomy): Bacteria > Pseudomonadati > Pseudomonadota > Gammaproteobacteria > Lysobacterales > Lysobacteraceae > Xanthomonas > Xanthomonas sp. LMG 12459. The sequence continues at coordinate 223,007 of NZ_NSGT01000022.1, read as the reverse complement.
AGGCAAGACCGTCGGCGCCAAGATCGCCGGCAATGGCCCGGCGGCGCACTATATGGTTAAAGTCCGCTTCGACAACAAGACGCAAGTGGTGGTCTCCAAGCCCAGTGCCGAGGTGTCCGGGCTGGCGGTCGGCAGCCGGGTCAAAGTGACCGGTAGCGGAGAGGACATGCGCATCGAAGCCGAGTAAGCGCAGCGCCAACGGCAGCCCGGTTCACAACGGCGATAGGATAGACACAAAAAAAGCGCCGCAAGGCGCTTTCTTTGTGGACGACGCCAGGCGGCTTACTTCGCCACCACCTTGACCATTTCCAGGCACTTGTTGGAGTAGCCCCACTCGTTGTCGTACCAGGACACCAGCTTGACGAAGGTGCCGTCCAGGGCGATGCCGGCATCGGCGTCGAAGATGGAGGTGCGCGCGTCGCCGCGGAAATCGGTGGCCACCACCTTGTCCTCGGTGTAGCCGAGGATGCCCTTCAGCGCGCCTTCGCTCTGCGCCTTCACCTCAGCGCAGATCTCGGCGTAGGTGGCCGGCTTCTCCAGTTCCACGGTCAGGTCGACCACCGACACGTCCGAGGTCGGCACGCGGAAGCTCATGCCGGTGAGCTTCTTGTTCAACTCCGGGATCACCACGCCGACCGCCTTGGCCGCACCGGTGCTGGACGGAATGATGTTCTCCAGGATGCCGCGGCCGCCGCGCCAATCCTTGTTGCTCGGCCCGTCCACGGTCTTCTGGGTGGCGGTGGCCGCGTGCACGGTGGTCATCAGGCCGCGCTTGATGCCCCACTTGTCGTTGATCACCTTGGCCAGCGGCGCCAGGCAGTTGGTGGTGCAGCTGGCGTTGGAGACGATGGCCTGGCCCGCGTAGGTGCTGTCGTTGACGCCATACACGAACATCGGCGTGTCGTCCTTCGACGGCGCCGACAGGATCACCTTCTTGGCGCCGGCGTCCAGATGCTTCTGCGCGGTTTCCTTGGTCAGGAACAGGCCGGTGGACTCGATCACCACGTCCACGCCGACCTCGCCCCACTTCAGCGCCGCCGGATCGCGTTCCTGAGTCAGGCGGATCTTCTTGCCGTTGACCAGCAGATGATTGCCGTCGACCGACACCTCCGCCTGGAAGCGGCCGTGCACGGAGTCGTACTGCAGCATGTAAGCCAGATAATCCGGCTCGAGCAGGTCGTTGATGGCGACGATCTCGATGTCGCTGCCGAAATTCTGCACCGCCGAGCGCAGCACGTTGCGCCCGATGCGACCGAAACCGTTGATGCCGACCTTGATTGCCATTTCAGTAGCTCCTGCGGCCGCGCCTGGCGCGGCGGATGGAAGGGGAAATCCCATTCTAGCAGGCCGGCCGCGCCACGCCGGACACGCCGGTTTGATCAGGATCAAGGCGGCATGGGGCGGCGCGCCGGACACTGCGCCCACACCCAACCGAGACTCCACCATGCGCACCACCTCCCCCCTCCTGCTCGCCGGCCTGGCCGCCGCCCTGACCCTGTGCGCCCTGCCGGCGCTGGCGCAATCGCAAGGCGACTGGACCATCGGCATCGGCGCCCACCAGGTCAACCCGAAGTCCGACAACGGCACGCTCGCCGGCGGCACCCTGCCGCTGCGCATCGACAGCAACATCCGGCCGACGGTGACCTTCGAGTACTTCGTGCACCAGGACCTGGGCGTGGAAGTACTGGCCGCGCTGCCGTTCGAGCACGACATCAGCGTCAAGGGCGTGGGCAAGGTCGGCAGCACCAAGCACCTGCCGCCGGTGGTGTCGCTGCAGTACCATTTCAACAGCGCCGGCAAGGTCTCGCCGTTCGTCGGCGCCGGCCTCAACTACACCACCTTCTTCAGCGAGAAGACCACCGGCGCGCTGGCCGGCAGCAAGCTCAAGCTGGACGACTCCTGGGGCCTGGCCGCGCATGCCGGCGTGGACATCGCGCTCACCGACAAGTCGGCGCTGCGCGTGGACATGCGCTGGATCGACATCGACAGCAAGGTCAAGGTCAACGGCAGCGACCTGGGCACCGCGCACATCGATCCGCTGGTGTACGGCCTGGCCTACGTGATGAAGTTCTGAGACGGGCGCCGGCGCCGCTGCGACCTGCGGCGCCGGCGGCGCCGGCGGCAACAGGATCGGCGCCGCTCGCGGCAGCGGCGCCATTCCGGAGCATGGCCGTACCGGATCGACACGCGGGCCGCACACGCGGCCTTTCCGGAGCGCAGCGCGTCCGCCCCGCTTCTCTGGCAGACTACGCGCCACACGGATGTGGATCGGTGCCCGCCGGGCCGACACGGGGTTCGCATCCGCCCACTCGTCGTCCACCGGGGTCTCCCATGCCGCCACGCCTGTTCCGTCGCCTTGCCGTCGCCGCCCTCGCCAGCATCGCCCTGCCCGCCGCGGCGCAGTCGGCCGGCCACTTCACCACCAGCTATGGTCTGCACGGCATGGTGCCGGGGTCGTCCAACGGCACGCTGCGCGGCAGCGACCAGCGCTTCGACGCCGACGTCGCGCCGGCCGTATCGTTCAGTTACGAATACTTCTTCCGCGGCAACCTCGGCGTGGAGATCCAGGGCCTGGTCGGCCAGCAGAAGATCGGCGTTGACCGCGGCGGCGATATTGGCAGCGCCTGGATGCTGTCGCCCACCATCTCGCTGCAGTACCACTTCAACGGCAACGGCGACATCTCCCCGTTCGTCGGCGCCGGCCTCAACTACACCGCTTTCCTCGGCAGCGACGGCAAGGGCGCGTTCGCGTCCAACGACGTGAAGTTCAAGGACACCATTGGTCCGGCGCTGCATGCCGGCGTGGACTTCGCCGTCGGCGAGCGCAGCGCCATCCGCGTGGACGCACGCTGGACCGGCATGCGCAGCGACGTGAAAGTGGACGGCAGCACGCTCGGCAAGGCCAAGCTCGATCCGGTCACCTACGGCGTCGCCTACCTGATGTATTTCTGAGCCTGCAGCCGGGTCGTGTCCTCGGACGCGGCTCGGCGCGGTCGGCGACGCGGTCTGGCACCGGCGTCCGCCGTGCTGAGCGGCAACGCAACAGACCTGACGCGCGTCATGGCCGCGTCGTCGGCGCCGGCTAGAATCGGCGCATGAAAATCTCTCCCTTCGTTTGCGCCGCGCTCGCCGCGGCCCTCGCCGCCGCACCGTCCGCCGCCTTCGCCTGGGGCCCGCTGGGTCACCGCCTGGTCGCCGATCTCGCCGACACCCAACTTACCCCGCAAGCCCGCGCGCAGGTCCGCACCCTGCTGCAGGGCGAACCCGACCCGACCCTGGCCGGTGTGGCCAACTGGGCCGACCAGCTCCGCGAACACGATCCCGACCTGGGCAAGCGCAGCGCGCGCTGGCACTACGTCAACCTGGCCGAGAACGACTGCCACTACGAACAAACCCGCGACTGCCCGGACGGCAACTGCGCGGTCGAGGCGCTGCGCCGCCAGGCCGCGATCCTCGCCGACCGCAGCCAGCCGCAGGCCGCGCGTGCGCAGGCGCTGAAGTTCGTGGTGCATTTCGCCGGCGACGTGCAGCAGCCGCTGCATGCCGGCTACGCCCGCGACAAGGGCGCCAACACCGTGCAGATCCAGTTCGAGGGCAAGGGCAGCAATCTGCATTCGCTGTGGGACAGCGGCCTGCTGCGCAGCCGCGGACTGGACGAACAGGCCTACCTGGCCGAACTGGAAAAGCAGCCGTTGCCGGCGCCCTCGCCGGCGGGCAGCGCGCTGCCGCCGCCGGCCGCGGAGTGGGCCGAGGCCTCCTGCAAGATCATGCTGCGTCCGGGCTTCTATCCGCCCGGCGCCACGCTGCCGGCCGATTACGTGACGACCTGGCGCCCGGTCGCCGAGGCGCAGTTGCGCCAGGCCGGTGCCGACCTGGCGGCAACCTTGAACGCGGCGCTGGGCAAGTAAGCCCGGCGCACCGTATAGGAGCGGCTTCAGCCGCGATGGGCTTTCCTGAGCAAACCCATCGCGGCTGAAGCCGCTGCTACGAGAGCGTCACGCAGAATTCAACTGTGCCCGCGTCCAGCGCACGATCTCCGCGGTGCCGATGGCGCCGCTGTGTCGGCCGAGCTCGCGGCCCTGGCGCAGCAGAAGCAGGGTCGGGATGCTGCGGATGCCGAAGCGCCCAGCCAGCGCCGGCTGCGCGTCGCTGTCCAGCTTGCCCAGGCGCAGCCGCGGCTCGAGCTGCGCGGCCGCGGCGGCGAAGTGCGGGGCCATGGTCCGGCATGGGCCGCACCACGGCGCCCACACGTCCACCAGCAGCGGTAGCTCGCTGCGCTCGGCATGCGCGGCAAACGTCTCGGCGGTCAGTGTGACCGGTGTGGCGTCGAACAAGCCACGATGGCAGCGTCCGCATTGCGGCGCGTCCGCCAGTTTCGCCTCCGGCACCCGGTTGAGCGCGGCGCAGTGTGGGCAGGCGACATGCAGCGGCGCGGTCACGCGCCGGCCTCGATGCTCTTGTCGCCCAGCAGCACGGTGCCTTGCGCATCCTTGACCGTGACCTGCACGTCGATGCCCTGGCGCACGCTCTGGGTGACCACGCAGAACTGCTCGAACTGGGCCAGGATCCGTTCCAGCTGCGCGTAGTCCTGGTTGGCGCCGGGCAGCTGCAGTTCCACCGAGGCCTGCGGAATGCGCCAGAACCCTTCCGGATTGCGCATCGGCGTGGCGGTGATGTGCGCGACCACCCCGGCCGGATCGTTCTTGTACTTGCGCATCGCGAACAGCAGGCTGGCCGCCAGGCAATTGGCGATGCCGGCCAGCAGGATGCGCGTGGGATTGGGGCCGCGCTCCTGGCCCAGTGGCGCGGTTTCGTCGCTCAGCCAGGGCACCAGCGCGGTTTCGTCGAAGCGAATGCGGAACGCGAAGTCCGTGTCCTGCTCCAGGGTGACGCGGATCGGATCGCCGATGGGCATCGTGAAAACTCCACTTCGCAGAAAAGGATTTCCGACTCTACGCCGGCACCGGTAACGGCGTGTGGACGCAGCGTTGTGCTCACGCCGCCGCTTCGCGCCGTGCCAGCGGGTAGTACAGCAACGGGATGACAAGTAGGGTCAGCGCCGTGCTGACCAGGATGCCGAACAGCAACGCCACCGCCAGGCCGTTGAAGATGGGATCGTCAAGGATGAACAGCGCACCCAGCATCGCCGCCAGGCCGGTCAGCACGATCGGCGGTGCGCGCACCGCACAGGCCTCGATCACCGCCTGTTCGGCGCTGCGCCCGTGCGCCAGGGCATGACGGATGAAGTCCACCAGCAGGATCGAATTGCGCACGATGATGCCGGCCAGGGCGATCATGCCGATCATGCTGGTCGCGGTGAACTGCGCGCCGAGCAGGGCATGACCCGGCATCACCCCGATCACCGTCAGCGGAATCGGCGCCATGATCACCAGCGGCAGCAGATAGCTGCGGAACTGCGCCACCACCAGCAGATAGATCAGCAACAGACCCACCGCGTAGGCAATGCCCATGTCGCGGAAGGTCTCGTAGGTGATCTGCCATTCGCCGTCCCATTTCACCGCGAAGTCGGCGGTGTCGGTCGGCGGTGCGATGAAATACTGCTGCAGCGTCTGCCCATCGAGCCGGTGGCCGCGCAGTTGCCCGACCAGGTCGAACATGCCGTACAGCGGGCTGTCCAGGCGCCCGGCTTCGTCGCCGGTGACATACACCACCGGCCGCAGGTCCTTGTGCGCGATGCTGTCGTCCCAGGGCAGGCGCTGCACCGTGACCAGTTCCGACAGCGGCACCAGTTGCCCATCGCCGCCGCGCACGCGCAGCGCCAGCAGGCGGGTACTGGCGGCCTGTGCGGCGCCCGGCAGGCGCAGCCGCACCGGCTGTGCCACCTTGGATGTGCCATCGTGCAGCCAGGTGACGTCCAGCCCCTGCACCGCCGTGGCCAGGGCATCGGCGATGGCCACCTGGCTCACGCCCAGGCGCGCGGCGCGCACGCGGTCGACCACCAGCGTTTCGCGGGTGGCCGCACTCTCCACGCTGGTGTCGACATCGACCACGTTCGGCGTGCGCAGGAAGCGCCGCTCCAGCGCCAGGGCGAGCTGGCGGCGGCGAGGGTGGTCCGGCCCGTACACCTCGGCCACCAGCGGCGCCAGCACCGGCGGCCCCGGCGGCACCTCCACCACCTTCAGCGAGGCCCCATACCGGCGTGCGATCGCCGCCAGCGGCGGCCGCAGCGCGCGGACGATGGTATGGCTGTGGCGTGTGCGCTGGTGTTTGTCGATCAGATTCACCTGCAGGTCGCCGACGTTGTTGCCGCTGCGCAGGAAGTACTGCCGCACCAGGCCATTGAAGTTGACCGGCGCCGAGGTCCCGGCATAGCCCTGGTAGTCGTGCACCTCGGGCGTGCGGTCGAGCACGCCGGCCAGATCCACCAGCAACGCATCGGTGTCCTGCAGGGCGCTGCCTTCGGGCAGGTCGACCACGATCTGCAGTTCCGACTTGTCGTCGAACGGCAGCATCTTCAGCACCACCCACTGCAGCCCGACCAGGCCCACCGCGGCCAGCAGCAGGGCGGCGATGCCGGCGAACAGCCAGCCGCGCCGGCGCGCGCCGCGGACAGGATCCAGGAATGGGTGCAGCAAGCGCCCGAACAGGCGCTGCAGGCGCGGTGGCGCGTCGCCCCGCGCGTGTGCCTGCGCGGCTTGCGCCGGCACATGCCGCTTCAGCAGCTTCAGCGCCAGCCAGGGCGTCACCACCAGCGCGATCGCCAGCGACAGCAGCATGCCGACCGAGGCATTGATCGGGATCGGCCGCATGTACGGCCCCATCAGGCCGCTGACGAAGGCCATCGGCATCAGCGCCGCGATCACGGTGAAGGTGGCGAGGATGGTCGGGCCGCCGACCTCGTCCACCGCCGGCGGAATCGCCTCGCGCAAGGTCTTGCCGCCGGCGCGCAGATGGCGGTGGATGTTCTCCACCACCACGATGGCGTCGTCGACCAGGATGCCGATGGAGAAGATCAGCGCGAACAGCGACACGCGATTGAGGGTGAAGCCCATCGCCCACGAGGCGAACAGCGTGAGCGCCAGGGTCAGCACCACGGCGCTGCCGACTACGATGGCCTCGCGCCAGCCCAGCGCGAACAGCACCAGCAGCACCACCGAGGCGGTGGCGAACACCAGCTTGTGGATCAGCTTTGCGGCCTTGGCCGCCGCGCTGGCGCCGTAGTCGCGGGTGACCTCGGCATGCACGCCCTGCGGCAGCAGTTCGCCGCGCAAGGCCTGCAGGCGCGCGCTCACCGTGCGAGTGAGCGCCGAGGCGTCGCTGCCCGGCTTCTTGGCGATGGCCAGGGTCACCGCCGGCGCGCGCCCCTGCGCCGGGCCGCCGCGCGTGGGCGGCGTGCCGTACCACACGTAGGCCGTGGGCAGGTCGGCACCGGCCTGGATCTGTGCCACATCGCGCAACTGCAGCGGCCGACCGTCGTGCACGCCGATCACCAGCTCGCGCACGGCGTCGGCATCGGCCAGGAACCGCCCGGCACTGAGCGGCACCGCACGGCCGCCGCCGATGCGGTCGCCGAGCGGACGCACCACGTTCGCCCCCTGCAGCGCCTGGCCGAGGTCGGCCACGGTGAGGTCGTAGGCGGCCAGCCGCGCCGGATCCAGCGTCACCGTGACCACCCGCGGCGGCGCGCCGATGCTGTAGATATCGCGCGTTCCCGGCAGGCGCTTGAGGTCGGTCTCCAGGGTGCGCGCGATCGCGCCCAGATCGGCGGGGCTGCGCTGCGGATCGTCGCTCCACAGGGTCACGCTCATCACCGGCACGTCGTCGATGCCTTTGGGCTTGACCAGCGGCGCGCTGGCGCCCATCTGCGTCGGCAGTACGTCCAGATTGGAATACACCTGGTTGTACAGGCGCACCAGCGCGGTCTGCCGCGGCACCCCGACCTGGAATTCGACGGTCAACACCGCCTGCCCGGGGCGGCTCACCGAGTACACGTGCTTGATGCCCTCGATCTCGTCGAGCTTCTGTTCCAGCGGCGTGCTCAGCAGTTGTTCGACCTCGCGCGCATCGGCACCCGGCAGCGACACGAACACGTTGGCCATGGTCACGTCGATCTGCGGTTCTTCCTCGCGCGGGGTGATCGCCACCGCCGCCAGGCCGAGCAGCAGGCCGAGCAGGGCCAGCAGCGGCGTAAGCGGATTGGCCTGGAAGAACGCCGCCAGGCGGCCGGACATCCCGAAACCGGCAGCCATCTCAACGCTCCGCCAGCGCGCGCCGCTGCGCCGCCAGCGCCTGCCCGGCAGCGACCGGATCGCGCACCACCCGCTCGCCCGCGCGCAGCCCGGCCAGCACTTCCACGCGCTGCGCATCGCGCTGCCCGATCCGCAGCTGCCGCAGGCTGAGCCGACCGTCGGCCAGCACATAGGCGGCGCTGAGTTCGCCCCGCTGCAGCAGCGCCGACAGCGGAATGCGCAACGGCGCCGCCTCCGCGGCATCGCCGGCAGCCAGCGGCACCTCGACCTTGGCCGTGGTACCGGGTGCCGGGGCCGGTTGCAGCGCCGGCAATGGCACCCGCACCGTGACGCTGTGGCTGCGCGGATCGGCGGTAGGGAACACCGTCACCTGCGGAATCTGCAGGAGGCGTCCATCGTCCAGCCGCACCTGCGCGCGACGCGCGGCGCGGACCGCGTCCGCATCCGACTGCGGCACCTGCACCTCGATGCGCTGCGCGCCGGGCACGTACAGCGACAGCAAGGCCTGCCCGGCCGCCACCGCCTCGCCCGGTTGCACCTGACGCGCGCTGATGACGCCCGCAAACGGCGCGCGCACCACGGTGTAGTCGGCCGGCTGCTGCGCCTGCGCCAGTTGCGCGACGGCGGCAGCGCGTGCGGCGTTCGCCGCATCGCGGGTGGCGCGCGCCTGGTCCAGTTGCGCGCGCGACACGTATTGCGCCCCGGCCAGGGACGCATAGCGGCGATAGCTGGCCTCGGCCTCGTCGGCGCTGGCCGTGGCGGCACGCACTTGCGCCTGCGCGCTGGTCACGCCGGCGCGCTGTTCCACCGCGCTGAGTTGCAGCAGCACCTGGCCGGCGGCGACCCGGTCGCCCACGTCCACCGCGACGCTGCGCACGCGCCCGCTGGTCTGCGCGCTGAGATCGGCGTACTCCACCGCGGTCACGAGGCCGTCCCAGGAGCGCGACGCCATGGCCGCGGGCTCCGCCGGCACGGTCGCCAGCGCCGGCAATGGCGGTGGCGCGAGGCTTTCGGCTTCATGGCGACAGCCAGCGAGCGCCAGCGCCGCGAGCGCCACGAGCGCGCCCACCAGGGGCGCGCGACCGCTGCCGCGGACCGGCGCAGCGGCAGGTGCGGCAGGTGCGGCAAGCGTTCCGCGCCGCCGTCCAGCACGCCAGGCACAGCGGATCGCCCAACGAAGCACACGCATGATCGAACTCCAGAGGAAAGGGCGCATCCGCGCCGTCGGTGGGCACCCCACCGCGGCAGATCGGGCGCGGCCGCCCGAGGCTGGCCGCGAGATAAATTAGAATTTTCTTATATTAGAGTCAACTGATATGATGGGCGCACTTTCCCGCCGAGCACCCCCAATGCCCGCCTCCTCCGCCCAAGTCCTGGTCGACCGCGCACGCGCGCAGATCCACGAAATCCCTGCCCACACCGATGCCGCCGCCACGCCGCTGCCCGGCGAGTGGATCATCGACGTGCGCGAACCCGGCGAGTTCGCCATGGGCCATCTGCCCAACGCCATCAACATCCCGCGCGGCATCCTCGAATTCCGTCTCGACGCCGATCCGGCGCTGGCCCGACGCGACCAGCCGATCCTGCTGTACTGCGCCAGCGGCGGCCGCTCCACGCTGGCGGCGCTGAGCCTGCAGCACCTGGGCTACACCGCGGTGCGCTCGCTGACCGGCGGCTTCCTGGGCTGGACCGCGGCCGGTGGCCCGGTCGATTTCTGAGCCCATGCCGCGCCGCGCCGCAACCGCCCTGGATCCTGCCGCGATGCGCGCGCACGCCAGCGAGGCGGCGCGTTTGCTGAAGGCGCTCGGCAACGAGAAGCGCCTGCTGCTGCTGTGCCTGCTGGTGGACCACGAGCAATCGGTCGGCGAGCTCAACGCGCGCGTGGAGCTGAGCCAGTCGGCGCTGTCGCAACACCTGGCGCTGCTGCGCGAGGATGGACTGGTGCAGACCCGCCGCGAGGGTCAGACCATCTATTATTCGCTGGTGCCCGGCCCGGTGCAGCACATTCTTGAGGTACTGCACGGCATCTACTGCAGCGCCGCGCCACCTGCCGCCACCAGGAGCGATCGATGAGCCAGCATCCGCACGTCCACGCCTTCCACCATGCCGGTTCCGGCACCTGGAGCTACGTGGTCGAGGATGGGTACGACGCCGCGGTGATCGACCCGGTGGTGGGCTACGACCCGCAGACCGGCGCACTGGACGACGCGCCGGCGCAGGCGCTTGCGTCGTGCCTGGACGCGCGCGGACTGCACCTGCGCTGGATCCTCGAGACCCACGCCCACGCCGATCATGTCTCCGCCGCGCAGTGGTTCAAGCAGCGATGGCCGCAGGCGACGCTGGCGATCGGCGACGGCATCCGCGAAGTGCGCGCCCGTTTCGCGCCGCAGTACGGCCTGGACGCGGACGCGCAGGCGCGCTGCGGCTTCGATCACCTGTTCGCCGATGGCGAGCGTTTCGCGATCGGCAGTGTACAGGCGCAGGTCATCGCCGTGCCAGGCCACACCGGCGACAGCGTCGCCTACCTGATCGGCGATGCGCTGTTCCCGGGCGATTCGCTGTTCATGCCCGACAGCGGCACCGCGCGCTGCGACTTCCCCGGCGGCGACGCGGCCACGCTGTACCGTTCGATCCAGCGGCTGTACGCGCTGCCGGAGGCGACGCGCGTGTTCGTGTGCCACGACTACGGCGCAGGCGGCCGCGCGGTGACCTGCCAGACCAGCATCGGCGAACAGCGCCGCAGCAACATCCATGTGCGCGATGGCATCGACGAAGCGGCCTTCGTGGCCTTGCGCCAGGCGCGCGATGCGACGCTGGCCGAGCCGCGGCTGATGCAGCCGTCGGTGCGCGCCAACATCCAGGCCGGTCGCACCGACGACCTGGTGCCGCCGGCGGCGTGAGCAGGCAGCGCGCCGCCGGCGCGCTAGGATGCGGAGTCGCGACAGCGCTGCGCGACCGTACGCGCGCGCCGCCGCGCCCTGCCGCATCGCCTACCTGCCCTCGCTGGAGTGACCCATGACCCGACCGCTGCGCCGCCTGCTGTGCCTGTGCACCTTGATCGTCGCCACCGCGATCGCGCCGGTCTCGGCGCAGACGCCGCTGACCGTGTTCGCCGCCGCCAGCCTCAAGGAATCGCTGGACGAGGCCGCCAGCGCCTACCAGCGCACCCATGGCACCCCCGTGCAGGTGTCCTACGCCGCCAGCTCCACGCTGGCCCGGCAGGTGGAACAGGGCGCGCCGGCGGACGTGTTCGTGTCCGCCGACCAGGAGTGGATGGACTACCTGCAGCAGCGCAAGTTGATCGATCCGGCACTGCGCCGCGACCTGCTCGGCAACACCCTGGTGCTGGTGGCGCCGGCCGCCAGCAAGGCGCAGGTCGACCTGCGCACACCGGGCGCACTGCTCGCCGCCCTCGGCGCGCAGGGGCGCCTGGCGGTCGGCCAGACCGCCAGTGTGCCGGCCGGCAAGTACGCACGCGCCGCACTGCAGGCGCTGGGTCAGTGGGACAGCGTGCAGCCGCGCCTGGCCGAGAGCGAGAGCGTGCGCAGCGCGCTGATGCTGGTGGCGCGCGGCGAAGCGCCGCTGGGCATCGTCTACGGGTCCGACGCCCAGGCCGAGCCCAAGGTGCGGGTGGTGGCGACCTTTCCGGCCGACAGCCACGCGCCGATCGTGTATCCGGTGGCGCCGCTGCGGGCGAGCGCGCAGGCGAAGAGCGCTGCCGATTTCGTGCGTTGGCTGGGCACGCCGCCGGCACAGGCGATCTTCCGTCGCCACGGTTTCTCGCTCGTCCGTTGAGGCCTGGCGTTGTTCGATTTCACCGCGCAGGAACTGACCGCGATCGCGCTGAGCGTCAAGGTCGCGCTGGTCGCGGCGCTGGCCAGCCTGCCGTTCGCCGTGGCCTGCGGCTGGCTGCTGGCGCGGCGCCGCTTCTTCGGCAAATCGTTGCTGGACGCGCTGCTGCACCTGCCGCTGGTGATGCCGCCGATCGTCACCGGCTACGCGCTGCTGCAACTGTTCGGCCTGCAGGGGCCGATCGGCGGCTGGCTGTTCGAGCACCTGGGCGTGCAGTTCGCGTTCCGCTGGACCGGCGCGGCGCTGGCCAGCGCGGTGATGGGCTTTCCGCTGATGGTGCGGGCGATCCGCCTGGCCCTGGAATCCACTGACCGCCGCCTGGAAGCGGCCGCCGCCACACTCGGCGCCGGCCCTTGGCGGGTGTTCTTCACCGTCACCCTGCCGCTGGCGTGGCCGGGCGTGGTCGCCGGCGGCGTGCTCGGCTTCGCCAAGGCGTTGGGCGAGTTCGGCGCCACCATCACCTTCGTCTCCAATATCCCCGGACAGACCCAGACCCTGGCCTCGGCGATCTACAGCCTGCTGCAGGTGCCCGGCGCCGAAGCCGGCATCTGGCGGCTGGCGGCGGTGGCGCTGGCGATCTCGCTGGGCGCGCTGCTGGCTTCCGAGTGGCTGGTGCGACGCCAGCGCGGCACCGCGGTGGACGCATGAGCAGCGCAACCGCCCGGAGCCGACGCCGATGCTGAGCATCGACCTGCACCTGCAGCGAGGCCGTTTCGCGCGCCACGTGCGCATCGAGGAACAGGCGCGCGTGGTCGCCCTGGTCGGCCCGTCCGGCGCCGGCAAGACCAGCCTGCTCAACGCCATCGCCGGCGTGCTGCCGCCGCGCAGCGGGCGCATCGCTATCGATGGCCGGGTGCTGTACGACAGCGCGACCGGCATCGACCTGCCGGCGCATCGCCGTGGCATCGGCTACGTATTCCAAGACGCGCGCCTGTTCCCGCACATGGACGTGCGCCGCAACCTTGGCTACGGCCGCCACGGCCGCGGCCGGCCGGCGCGCTTTGCACTGGACGCGGTGGTCGAGCTGCTCGGCATCGGCGCGTTGCTCGGGCGGCGCCCCGACACGCTCTCCGGCGGCGAAGCGCAGCGCGTGGCGATCGGCCGCGCGCTGCTGTCGCAACCGTCGCTGCTGCTGTTCGACGAACCGCTGTCGGCGCTGGACGCGGACCGCCGCAGCGAACTGATCCCCTACCTGCAGCGCGTGCGCGACGACGTGCGCCTGCCGATGCTCTACGTCAGCCACCAGGCCGAGGAAGTGGCACGCATCGCCGACGCGGTGCATCGGCTGGACTGACGCCGACATCGCGTTCACCCGGGCCGGCGAGACTGAAGGCCCCGCCACGGCAGACTGCGCATGCGCCGCTACCGCAAGCTCGACTTCCCCACCCAGGACGTGCGCCGCTTCCTCGAGCCGGGCCCGGTGGTGCTGGTCAGTTCGGCGTGGAAGCAGCAACGCGACATCATGACCCTGGGCTGGCACATGGTGCTGGAGTTCTCGCCCTCGCTGCTGGCCTGCTGCATTTCCAGCGCCAACCACAGCTTCGCGCTGCTCCGGCGCAGCAAGCAATGCGTGATCAACCTGCCCACCGCCGACCTGGTCGACACCGTGGTCGGCATCGGCAATACCAGCGGTGCGGACCTGGACAAGTTCGCGCACTTCGGCCTCACCGCGGTGCCCGCCACGCACCTGGCGGCGCCACTGATCGCCGAGTGCTACGCCAGCTTCGAATGCCGCCTGCACGATGGCAGCCAGATCGGCAAACACGGCCTGTTCGTATGGGAGGTGGTCAAGGCGCACGTCGCCGCCTCGCCGAAGCGGCCGCGCACCCTGCACTACCGGGGCGACGGCCGCTTCATGCTGTCCGGCCCGGAGATCTCGCGGCGGCGCCTGTTCAAGCCGGAGATGCTGTAGTTCCCGGCAACGGACGAGGCAGACCGCACACTGCGATCGCGGCGCTCAGCGCGCGCCGCCGACGCGTCCCGACTGCACGCTGGCCTTGCCCTGTCGGACCTCGAAGGTGAACGCGTAGGCCAGCGTCACCGGCACCTCCTGCACCGACTGCGCATCGTCGCAGCGCCCCTCCTGCGCCGGCCGCTGCGCCGGATCGGCATAGGTGCAGATCGCCGCCGGCACGAAGCGCCAGTGCGCGACCGCGTCCTGCACCGCCTGCAGCAGATCGGCCATCTCCGGCTGCGCGCCCGCGCTGCAGTCCGGGCGATCGTTCAACAGGGCGCTGCGCTCCACCATGCCTTGCGCGGACAGGATCACCCGCACGCACACCGTGGTCGGGGCCAACGTGCGGCGCAGCGACGCGCCTGGCAACTGCGGCGTCGGCGCCTGCAGCGGTTGCGGCATGCGGAACACTTCCTGCGGCTGCATCCGATACGACTGCACCGCCGCTGCACCGGGCGCCGCGCCGAATCCTGTTTCCAGCATGCGCTGATCCACCGAGTCGATGCGCTGGGTCGGTTGCGGCGCGTCTTTCGGCACGTGGCTGGCGCAGCCGGAAAGGACCAACGCCAGCAGCATGCCGGTCCGCAAGTGCGCACTCATCGCACGGTCCGCGCCATGCCGCACAGCGGCGCGGCGCCGCCCTTGCCGGAGAACACCTTGTCGCACAAGCTCGCCAAAGTGTCGCCGGCATCCTCGCCCAGGCGATACCAGCGGTAATTCGCAGCATCGGCGACGCCAGCCGGCGCCTCCTCGGGGTACATTTCCACGTCGAACGCGACCGGGATCTTCACGCGGCTGGCCACAGCGCGTCCGTGCGCAGTCGCCGGCGAGAAGCGCCACTTCCAGGCGGCGGTGACCGCGGCAGCATCCAAGACTGCGCTACCGCTGCCATGATCCAGCACGCGCACGCCGCTCGGCGCCCCGTGCGCATCCACGTCGACCAGCAGGACCAGCTTGCCGGAGACGCCGGCACGCACCGCTTCATGCGGGTATTTCGGGGGCGGCATGTCGATCACCTTGGCAGGCCGCGCTCCGGTCCGCGCGGCGACCACCGACGCCTGCTGCACCGATCGTGCCGACGTGCCATCCACCTCGCTCGCGGCAAGATCGCGCGCCACGCCCGTGGCATCTGTTCCAGTTGGCAACGCCAGTGCCATCGCACTCCCGCTCAACGCGGCCAGCGTCACCGCCGCGAGGCCCAGACGACGCCGCCAACCACGCACCGCCGGGCGCCGCAGCAAGGCAATGCGCTGGCACAGGACGCTGCCCGCCTGCCAATGGCAGCCCACCGGCAAGGCCAACGCGTCCAACTGGGTCTGCAGCATCGCCTCGGCGTAGTGCCGGCGCGTGCCGGGATGGCGAACCAGCACTGCGGCATCGCAGGCCAGTTCCTGATCCAGCCGGAAACGCGTGGCGGCCCAGTGCAGCAGCGGATTGAACCAGTACACGCAGCGCAGCACGGCGAGCAGCAGATTGCTGCGGGTGTCGCCGCGGGCGATATGCATGCGTTCGTGCGCCAGCACCAGTTGCGCCTGCGGCGGCGGATAGCGCGCGGCGAAGTCCATCGGCACCACCACTTGCGGCCGCCACGCACCCAGCACCAGCGGCCCATGCAGCGCATGCTCGGCGACCAGCACGCCATCCTCGCCAGGCTGCAAGCGACCCAGGCTGCGCCGGTAGCGGCGCTGCTGCCGCCACAATACGGCCGCCGAGGCCAGCGCACCCGCCAGCCACAACGACAGCAACCAGACCGTGGCATGCCCGCTCGCCGACACGCCGTCGCCTGCCGACATCTGCGCCCGTGTCACGCCGACCAGCACCGCCGGCATGTCCAGCGCCAAGCCCGCCGGCAACGCTGGACGCCAGCCGCTGGGCAACAGTGCCGCCAGCAGCGCCAATGGCACCGCGATCCATAGCGCGTAGGCGATGCCGGCGCCGAACGCGCGCCGCATCGGCACGCGCAATGCCAGCACCGCCGCGATGGCCACGCTGACGACCAGCGCGGTACTCCCGAGGTCCTTCACGATCCCGTCAATGCTCATCGTCCAGCTCCTGGATCAGTCGTTTGAGTTCGGCGATATCGGCATCGCTGAGCTTGCCGCGTTCGCTGAAGTGCGCCACCAACGGCGCGATACGGCCGCCGAACAGGCGGTCGAGCAGGCCTTCGCTCTGTTGCTGCACCCACTGCGCGCGCTGCAGCAGGGGCGTGTACAGATAGCGGCGGCCTTGTTTGTCGGCGCGGATCGCGCCCTTGTTGAGCAAGCGGTTGAGCAGGGTCTTGACCGTGGGTTCGGCCCAGCCGCCATGCCCGGACAAGGCGGCGAACACCTCCTCGGCGCTGAGCGGGTGCCGCTCCCACAGCACCTCCATGACCACGGCTTCCGCATCGCTGATCGACATTTCGTTTACGCCCGTAAATTTTCAATGATTACGCGCGTAAACAAAACGCATGTCAAGCGTTTTTTGCGCAACGACCGATGCCCTGGCGATCGGCATGCCCCCACGCCCGGAGGTCGTCGCCGCCAATCGCGTACGCCGCGGCACCGCGCGTATCGGTCGCGCATCACGATCGACGCAATCGCCGGCACACCCTCTAAGCTATGCCGATGACCGATCACCTCGACGACCTCGACGCCGCTGCCGACCTGATCCTGCAGCGCATCGCCGGCCCGCTGCGCGTGGGCGCACCGCTGGGCCTGGGCAAACCGCATCGCCTGCTCAACGCGCTGTACGAGCGCATCGAACACGATCCGACGCGGCCGCTGCAGATCTACACCGCGCTGTCGCTCAATCCGCCGGCGCCCGGCGGCGGGCTGCAGGGCCGTTTCGCGCGGCCGTTCGTGCAGCGCCACTTCGGCGAGGACTTCCCGCGCCTGCGCTACGTGCAGGCGATGCAGCGCGATGCGCTGCCGGCACACATCCAGGTCGAAGAGTTCTACATGCAGTCCGGCGCGTTGCTGCGCTCGACCCAGGCGCAGCGCAGCTACACCAGCCTCAACTACACGCATGCCGCCGATGCGGTGGCGCAGCGTGCGCCGAACCTGATCGTGCAGAAGGTGGCGCGCGAACCCGACGGCACCCGGCTGTCGTTCTCGTGCAACAACGACATCACCCAGGACACCCTGGCCGCAGTGCAGCGGCGCGGCCTGCCGCGGCCGCTGCTGGTGGCCGAAGTCGATCCGCAGTTGCCGTGGATCGGCGGCTGCGCGGCGGTGGAGCCGAGCTTCTTCGACGTGGTGGTGACGCCGCCGGGGCCGTATCCGCGCCTGTTCGGGCTGCCACGGCAGCCGGTCGCCGATGCCGATTACGCCATAGGCCTGTACGCCAGCACGCTGGTGCGCGACGGCGGCACCCTGCAGATCGGCATCGGCACCCTGGCCGATGCGCTGTGCCACGCGCTGGTGCTGCGGCATACCGACAACGCGCGCTACCGGCAGGTGCTGGCGGCGCTGGATCCGGAACTGGAGCGGCATCCGGCGGTACGCGAATGCGGCGGCCTGGAGCCGTTCGCGGTCGGCCTGTTCGGCTGCAGCGAGATGCTCAACGAGGGCTTCAGGCAGTTGGTCCAGTGCGGGGTGATCCGGCGCAAGGTGCTCGACGACGCGCCGCTGCTGCAGCGCGTGGCCGACGGCACTGCCGATGCGCAGGACCTGCGGCGCCTGGAGCGCGAGGGCGAATACCTGCAGGGCGCGTTCTACCTGGGTTCGCCGGAGTTCTACGCCTGGCTGCGCGACATGGCTCCGCAGGCGCGCGCGGCGATCGGCATGCGCCGCATCAGCGAGATCAACCAGCTCTACGGCGACGAGGCATTGCGCCGGGTACAGCGGCGCGAGGCGCGCTTCTTCAACTCGTGCATGATGGCCACCGCGCTCGGCGCGGCGGTGTCCGATGCATTGGACGATGGCCGCGTGGTGTCCGGCGTCGGCGGCCAGTACAACTTCGTGTCCATGGCGCACGCGCTGGACGACGCGCGCAGCGTGTTGATGTTCCGCGCCGTCCGCAGCGATGCCGGCGCAACGCAATCGAACGTGCGCTGGAACTACGGCCACACCACCATCCCGCGGCACCTGCGCGACCTCTACGTCAACGAGTACGGCATCGCCGACCTGCGCGGCCTGACCGACGAGGACTGCATCGCAGCGATGGTCGGGATCGCCGACGTGCAGGCGCAACTTGCGTTGCTGGAGACGGCGAAGGCCAACGGCAAGCTGGCCGCCGACTTCGCAGCACCCACGCACTGGCAACGCAATCAGGCTGCGCGCGTGCGCGACGCGCTGGCGCCGTTCCGCCGCGACGGCACCCTACCCGACTATCCGCTGGGCAGCGATTTCACCGAGGTCGAGCAGCGCCTGCTGCGCGCCCTGTCCTGGCTGCAGCAGCACACTGCCAGCACCGGCGCCAAGCTGAAGACGGTGGCCAGCGCGGTGCTGGCGCGTCCCGCGGCGGATGCCGCCTGCATGCAGCGCATGGGGCTGGACGCGCCGCGCAGCCTCGGCGAACGGCTGGAAGCGACGTTGCTGGCATTCGGCCTGCAGCGCACGCGCACGCCGCAATGACGCACGCGCGGCAACGGCAGGCAGCCACCCGGCGACGCAGGGTTTACGTGTAGAAACGGCTCGACGCGCCCTGGGCCAATAGCCGCAACGCGCGCGATCGGAAACACCAGTCGCGGCTAAGCCGCTCTCGCAATAACGACAACACTTCGCGCTGAGTTGCGGCAAAACCGCGTCGCCGGCGGTGCTTGTCCAACCAGCCGCAACAACGTGACGAGGGTCATGCACGCATGGGACACCGCACACGATCGTGGCACAGCGCGGTCCATGACACGATTTGGCAACACCCGCGTCAACTCCACTCGGGATGCTGTCGAGATATCGTTACCAAGCGTAGCCACGATGCTCCCCCAACGTTCTGTCCCGATGTCGTCGAAACTCCGCAGCGCGCCAGCTGCGCTGCGCGCCCTGCTGGCGGTGTTGGCGCTGTTGCCATCTGCGCTGTGCGCCGCACCCAGACTTAGCGACCTGCAGTACATCGGCAGCCACAACAGCTACCACGCCGGCTTCGCGCCCAGCGAAGCGGCGCTGTGGAAACGCCTGGATCCAGCGACGTTCGCGGTGCTGGACTACCGGCATCCGCCGTTGACGCAGCAACTGGACGACGGCGTGCGCCAGATCGAACTGGACATCTACGCCGACGCCAAGGGCGGACGCTACGCGCACCCGGCGATGATCGACCAGCTCGCCAAGGCCGGGCTGCCGCCGGCTCCGCCGATCGCCGCGCCGGGCGTGATGCAGCGGCCGGGCTTCAAGGTCATGCACATCCAGGACCTCGACCAGCGCAGCACCTGCCAGCCGCTGCTGGCCTGCCTGCGCGAGGTGCGGGCGTGGTCGCAACGGCACCCCGGGCATCTGCCGATCTTCATCCTGCTGGAAACCAAGCAATCCACCGTGCCGGCGGCCTTCCCCACGGTGCAGCCGGAGCCGTTCGACGGCAAGGCGCTGGATGCACTGGATGCCGAACTGCGCTCGGTGTTCGCCGCGAACGACTACATCAGCCCCGACCAGGTACGCGGCAGCGCGGCCACGCTCAACGCCGCCGTGCTCGCGCAGGGCTGGCCTGCGCTCTCCGCGGCGCGCGGCAAGGTGGTGTTCCTGCTCGACCAGCGTGCGGTCGGCCCAGCCTATCTCGCCGGCCATCCGTCCTTGCGCGGCCGCGTGTGCTTCACCAACGCCGATCCCGGCGCCGACGACGCCGCCTTCGTCGAGCGCAACGACGGCAGCGCCGACGAGATCGCGACGCTGGTGAAGGCCGGCTACCTGGTGCGCACCCGCACCGACGCGGACCTCAAGGAAGCCCTGCGCAACGACACTGCGCGACGCGACGCCATGCTCGCCAGCGGCGCGCAACTGCTCAGCACCGACTTTCCCGATCACGAACCGGCCGCCTCCGGCTACGTGGTGCGCTTCCCCGACGACGCCGTCGCCCGCTGCAATCCGCAGCGTCCGCAGGCCGACTGCCACGGCGTCGACCTGCGCCACTGAACGCCATTGGCCGCGCGACGTCGCGGCCACGCCCCACACGTACGCAATGGAAGGCCTGGGCGATCCGCGCGCCGGCATCGGCGTGTCCGGACTTCGGATCGCAACCGCTGTTTCCCCCAACGAGCCACCCCCATGCTCCCGTTTCATCGCCCCTGCCCCCTGTGCTGTGCCATCGCCCTCGCGCTTGCGCTCTCGCCAACCGCCCGCGCCAGCGACGCCGATGACGCCAGCGCACGCACCACCACCCTGGACTCGGTCAACGTGCAGGCCACGCAGGCCACCGTGCCGGGCTCATTGGACGAACAGCGCCTGTCCAACGGCGTCAACAGCGTGATGAGCAAGCAGCAGATCGATGCGATTCCCTCCGCCGGCATCGCCGACGTGGTCGCGCACCTGCCCGGGCTGTCGGCCTACAGCGACATGCACCTGGGCCAGGCCACCACCGGCGAGAACGCCTACGTCAGCATCCGCGGCCTGGATGCCAGCTACAACAGCTACCGTCTCAACGGCTTCGGCATGCCCGAGACCGATTCGTCCACGCGTGCGATCTCGCTGAACATGCTCGCGCCGTTCGGCATCCAGTCGGTCAAGGTCTCCAAGTCGCCGACCCCGGACCTGCCGGGCGACGCGATCGGCGGCGCGATCGACATGCGCACGCCCAGCGCGTTCGACTTCGATGGCGACTTCTACGGCAAGACCACCGCGCAAGGCCAGTTCAACGCGCTCGCTTCCGACCTCGGCGGCAAGCACACCGGCGGCACGCTGCAACAGGAGCTGGCCTGGAAGTTCGGCGACGACCACGCGTTCGGCGTCTATGCCTCGGCCTACTACGGCAAGAACAACAACATGGCGCAGGCGCCGGCGCCCAACAGCGCGTACTTCCCGGCGGATCCGGCGCAGGCCAAGGCAGTGGATCTGCGCGATGTCGGCCCGCTGCTCAGCGCCCGCTACAAGTACAGCGTCTACACCAGCCAGATCGAGCGCTACGGCGGCAACCTCGCCTTCGACTGGCAGGGCGAGCACACCACCCTTTTCGCGCGCGCCATCTACGGCAGCTACAACGTCACCGGCCAGCAGGACCAATCCAGCGCACGCCTGGAAACCGTCAACAACCAGCCGACGGCGGTGCGTGGCGGCTACTTCAACACTCACGACATCAAGGAAACCCTGGCCACGCTGCAGTTGGGCGGGCAGACCACGCTGGATCGTCTGCGCTTCGATTACGGCAGTTCCTTCGGACGCGGCACGCGCAGCCGCCCGGACTACGTCGCCGCAAGCCTGTACGGCTTCACCCCGGGCAGCTTTGCGTTCGACCTGAGCGACCCGACCTATCCGAGCATCGCCCCGAGCTCGCCGGCCCTGAAAAACTTCTTCTACAGCCTGGATTCGGCGCTGTTCTGGAAGACCCAGGGCCACGATGCCGGCAGCCACGACAACCGCGCCAGCGCGCATGCCGACATCAGCTACCGCGTGGACGGCGACGTGCTCGACGAGGTCAAGACCGGCCTGTCGCTCGATCACGCCGACCGCGGCTCCTACGATCACCCGTTCTTCCACAAGGACGGCAATTTCGTCTACAACGGCCCCTACTTCGGCGGCAGCAACTACGTGTTCCCCAACGCCGGCGGCCCGCCGCTGAGCGCCCTGCCCGGCCGCCTCACCTACGCCGCCTTCGATGGCCACTACGCCGGCCCGTTCAAGATCCTCGACCGCGACTGGGTGCGTGCGCAGGCGGTGCCGTACAAGTACGTCAACGATCCCAATGGCGCCGGCATCTATACCGCCAACGACTACAACGCCAACACCACCTCCAGTACCGAGGCGATCTACGCTGGCTACGCGATGGCCACGCTGCATGTCGGCGCGGTGACCATCCTGCCCGGCGTGCGCTACGAACTGACCCGCTACTCCGCCGATGCCTGGCAATCGAACGGCGACGGCATCAACGGCCGCTTCGTCGGCAGCGGCCGCAGCTACGGCGAGTTGTTGCCGGGCATCAGCCTCAACTATCGCCCGGACGAGCTGACCGTCTACCGCGCCTCGCTGCGGCGCAGCTTCAGCCGCCCGGCGTTCGGGCTGATCTCCGGCGAGACGGTGTACACGGTCGACCCCACCCAGAAGGTCATCGGCATCTCCAAACCCAATCCCGACCTGCAGCCGAGCAAGGCCGACAATGCAGACCTGTCCGCGGAGTTCTACGACCGCAACGGCGGCGTGCTCAGCGCCTCGACCTACTACAAGCGCATCACCGGCTTCATCTACACCTCGCAGTCGGCGACCAGCAACGACAACACGCTCGGCGGCCTGGTCCCGACCGGCACCACCTTCGAGGACGGCGTGCCGGTGACCATGCCGCAGAACGGCGGCACCGCGACGCTGTACGGCGTGGAACTGGCCGGCAGCAAGCGCCTGCAGGATCTGCCTGGGTTCTGGAGCAACTTCGGCGTTGCCGCCAACCTGACCCTGCAACACAGTTCCGCCGACAGCAAGCGCACCGACCAGCCCGAAAAGACCTGGCTGCCGCGTGCGCCCGAGCGCATCTACAACCTGGACCTGTTCTACGACGACAGCCGCCTGCGCGCGGACCTGAGCTACAACTACACCGGCCTGCAACTGCTCGGCCTGACCAGCGACCGGCTCAACTACTACCTGCAGCCGGTCAAGTCGCTGGACTTCACCGCCACCTACCACCTGCCGCACGGCATCGACGTCGGCATCGCTGCCAAGAACCTGCTGAATTCGGCCACGTTCTACGAGACCCAGGGCAAGTCCACCCGCTACATGGCCTACGACCCCGGTGCCGATGGCGCCTACGTGGAAACCGGGCGCGTGTACATGCTCACGCTGAGCTATACCTACTGACGCTGCCCTGCCTCCGCCGCTGCGGCGAGTGCCTTGCGTGCAGACTGCACGCAAGGCATTGGGCAGGATGCACCAGCGCCGCGCCCCGCCCTCAGAGGCCACTCCTGGCGCCGAAGCATCGAGGGGTGCGGCAATCCTCCGCAAGCTGCATCGCGCTTCCTCGGGCTGAAGACCCGGGCATCTAGGGACATTTCCCGATCCCGCACATATCGGCACGCAGCGACAGTGGCTGCGCGACGACCATGTCTGCATGGCGCGCAAGCCGACCATCCATCCCATTGCGAACCAAGGATTCCCTTTTATGAACATGCGCCCATCGCTCTGCGTTCTCCTGCTCGTGCTGTCGACACTGCTGCCCTTTGCTGCGCTGGCCGCTCCGCCCGCCACCGTCGCCAGTTGCGCGGGCATCGCCGCCGCCTATCCGACGGACCTCGGTCCGCGTTGCAACAGCAACTACGCGAAGATCAATCACCAGCCGCAAGACGCCGCACAGCGCCTGCAGACCTACTATGCGCGCGTGGAAGTGCTGAAGATCTTCAGGAAAGCCCTGTTGTGCAATGGCCTGTATGGCGCCGGGGCATCGGCGCAGCAGAGCTTCGGCAGCGGCGAAAACGGCCATCTGCAGGCACTGGCCAATCTCTACCAGAACATGCAGAACGACCCGAACCGCCCCGCGGCGCTGTATACGGCTGCCGATCTGAAAGACATCAAGATGAACAAGCCGCAGTGCAAATGAGGCAACGCATTCGCACCGAACGCCAGGCGCGCTGAGGTCGCTGGCGTCCCCTTGCGGTTCGGCATCGGCCGCCTCCGGGCAGCCGATGTCATTCGCGTGTAAAATTGCGGGTTTTTGACCACTCACATGGCGAAAGCCCCTCCACGGGCGCCCGTCCCGGGCCCGGCCTTCATTCGCCTGCTGGCGCGCCTGAGCGATGCGTCGATGCCCGCGTCCAGCCCTGCGCTGGCCGACCGGCTCGGCCAATGGATCGACTGGAACCGCGCGGTGGCGGTGTCGCGGGCGCTGGACGGCAAACTGCCCGAGCCTGCCGAGGACGCCCCCGAGGCGCCGGAACCGTCGGCCCTGGAGGCCGAATGCGGCCGCGTGCGCGCTGCGCTGGAAGAGAGCATCGCCCTGGACATCGCCAAGGAGACCGGCAAGCCCGTGGGCAAGCGCCAGCACGACCCCGACGCACCGATCGACTACGCGCCGTTCCGCCAGCGCTACCTGGCGCTGCAGCGCGCGATGCTCACCGCCACCGGGCGCCTGCGCGGGCTGCTGCGCGATGCCCTGGTTCCGCTCTCGCCGGACATGGCGCGGCTGGCCGAGGTCGATGCGGTGATGGAACTGACCCTGAGCCCGCGCGAGCAGACCCTGCTGGCGACGGTGCCCAACCTGCTGGAAGCGCATTTCCAGCGCCTGCGCGCCGCCGCGGCGACGCCCGCCCCCGATCCATCCCTCACCGACGTTCCGCCGGCGCCTGCCGACACGGCCTGGCTGGACCTGTTCCGCCAGGACCTGCACAGCGTGTTGCGCGCCGAGCTGGACGTCCGTTTCCATCCCATCGAAGCGCTGCTCGCCGCGCTTCGCAGCCGTTGATCCGATCCTCATGCCCAAGACCCTGCTCCATTCCGTCCTGTTCCTCGCCGGCCTTGCCGTGGTCTGCTGGATCGGCGTCGGCTATCTCGGTTCCAACCCGCTGGGCGCCAGCTTCGCCGCGCTGATCGGCCTGTGCTACCTGGCCGGCATCGCGGAGCTGTACCGCTACCGCCAGGCCACGGCGACGTTGCAGACCGCGCTGATCGAGGTCGAGTCCGCGCGCCACGACCTGGGCGGCTGGCTGCAACGGCTGCACCCGAGCCTGCGCAACGCGGTGCGCCTGCGCATCGAAGGCGAACGCGCGGCCCTGCCGGTGCCGGCGCTGACCCCGTACCTGGTCGGCCTGCTGGTGCTGCTGGGCATGCTCGGCACCTTCCTGGGCATGATGGCCACCCTGCGCGGCACCGGCCTGGCACTGGACAGCGCCACCGATCTGAATGCCATCCGCGCTTCGCTGGCGGCGCCGCTGAAGGGCCTGGGCTTCGCCTTCGGCACCTCCATCGCCGGCGTCGCCGCCTCGGCGATGCTCGGCCTGCTCGCCGCGCTGTGCCGGCGCGAGCGCCTGCAGGCGGTGCAGCACCTGGACCTGCACGCGGCGACCGCGCTGCGCACGCATTCGCTGGCCTACCAGCGCAACGAGGCCTTCAAGCTGCTGCAGACCCAGGCCACGCTGATGCCGAGCCTGATCGAGCGCATGCAGACGATGATGGCGGCGCTGGAACAGCACAGCGCGGTCAGCGGCGAACGCCTGGCCAGCAGCCAGGACGCCTTCCACAGCCGCACCGAGGCCGCCTACACGCGCCTGGCCGGGGCAGTCGAACACGCCCTGCAGGCCGGTGTGGCCGCGCACGCGCGGGCGTTCGGCGACGCGCTGGAACCGGTGGTGCAACGCACGCTGGACGGCGTGGCGCGCGAGACCGCCGCGCTGCAGGGCACCGTCGGCCAGGCGGTGCAGCGGCAACTGGACGGCTTGGCCAGTGGCTTCGCCCAGGCCGCCGAGCAGGCCACGCAGCGCTGGGACAGCGCGCTGGCCGAACAGCAACGCGTCAACGGCGCACTGCTGCAGGAACTGGGCAGCGCGCTGCAACGCGCCGGCGACGGCCTGGAGCAACGTGCCACCACGCTGGTGGAGGCGACCGCGGCACGCCTGCAAGCCGCCAGCGACGACGCCAGGCAGGCCTGGAGCGAGGCGATGGCGCAGCAACGCGAAGCGAACGACGGCCTCGCCGCGCGCCAGGCACAGGCACTGGACGCGGTGGCCAGCCGCCTGGATGCCACCGCCGAAGCTGCCCAGCAAGCCTGGAGCACGGCACTGGAACAGCAGCGCGAGGCCAACGCCGCACTGGTCGCACGCAACGCGCAGGCACTGGACACCGTGGCGACGCGGCTGGACGCCACCGCCGAGGCCGCACAGCAGGGCTGGGACGCTGCGCTGGCCCAGCAGCGCGCGATCAACGACACCCTCGCCACGCACACGACGCAGGCGCTGGAGACCGTGGCGACCCGGCTGGACGCCACCGTCGAGGCCGTGCAACAGGCATGGAGCGCGGCGCTGGCGCAGCAACGCGAGGTCAACGAGGTCCTGGCCGCGCGCAACGCGCAGGCGTTGGACACCGCCACGGCCAGCCTGGAACACCGTGCCGCCGCCCTCGCCGAGACGCTGCAGCAGGCCCATGCCGACCTGCAGGACGCACTGGAAGCGCGCGACCAGGCGCGCCTGCAGGCCTGGACCGACAGCTTCACCGGCATGGCCGCGACACTCGGCGCGCAATGGGAACAGCACGGCGAGCGCATCGCGCAGCGCCAGCAGGAGATCTGCAGCACCCTGCAGGAAACCGCGGCGGCGATGTCCGAGCAGGGCCAGGCACAGGCGCGCGACACCATCGCCGAGATCGAGCGGCTGGTGCAGGTCGCCTCGGAAGCGCCGAAGGCCGCGGCCGACGTGGTCGCGGAACTGCGCCAGAAACTCTCCGACAGCATGGTCCGCGACACCGCCATGCTCGACGAGCGCAACCGCCTGCTGGCCACGCTGCAGACCCTGCTGGAGGCGGTCAACCACGCGTCCACCGAACAGCGCAGCGCGGTGGACGCCCTGGTCGCGACCTCGGCCGATCTACTGGAGCGCGTCGGCAGCCGCTTCACCGACCAGATCGACGCCCAGACCGGCAAGCTCGACGACGCTGCAGCGCAGGTCGTCGCCGGCGTCACCGAGGTGGTCAGCCTGAGCGACGCATTCTCCGGCGCGGTGCAGGCCTTCGGCGAATCCAACGCCGCCCTGCTGGAACGCCTGCAGGGCATCGAGCAGGCGCTGGACAAGTCGCTGACGCGCAGCGACGAGCAACTGGCCTACTACGTGGCGCAGGCGCGTGAGGTGATCGACCTGAGCATGCTCTCGCAGCAGCAGATCACCGAGGAATTGCGTCAGCTCGCCGCGCGCCAGGCGCCCGACCAGGCCGACGCGGCATGAGCGACGAGCTGGAACTCGAGGCCGACAACGGCGCACCGGTCTGGGCGGTGTTCGGCGACCTGATGTCGGTGCTGCTCGGCGCCTTCGTGCTGATCCTGATCGGGGTGATCGGCGTGCAGTTGCAGCTGTCGAACAAGCTGGATGCGGAAATGCGCCAGCGCCAGCGTGAAGCGCAGCAGCGCAAGACCCTGGAACAGGCGCTGGCCGCGCCGCTGGCGGCCGGCCGGGTGACCCTGGTCGACGGCCGCATCGGCATCCGCGGCAACGTGCTGTTCGCACTGAACTCCGATCAGTTGCAGCCGGAAGGCCGCGACCTGCTGAAGAGCCTGGCCGCGCCGCTGGCCGGCTACCTCAAGGCGCGCGACGAGATCCTGATGGTCAGCGGCTTCACCGACGATCGCCAGGTGCGCGAGAGCAATCGCCAATTCGCCGACAACTGGGAACTGTCGGCCGAGCGCGCATTGACCGTGACCCGCGCGCTGATCGAGGCTGGCGTCCCCGCCGATGCGGTCTTCGCCGCCGCCTTCGGCGCGCAGCAGCCGGTGGCGCCGAACGTGGACGAGGCCGGACGCGCCAGCAACCGCCGCGTGGAGATGGCGCCGCTGCCGCGCATGCGCAAGAGCGCCGCGACGCCGCATGCGCCCTGATCGGATCGCCGCCACCGATCGCCTCGCCGCCTGGCGTGCTGAGCATGCCGAGCGGCTGGACCCGCTGCGCTTCCGCTTCCTCGAAGCGCTGGCGCGCCGCACCGAGGCGCAGCAGGGCAAGGCGCGGGAACTGCTGGAGCAGAAACTGTCCGCGTTGCTCGACGCGTACGCCGCGGCACTGGACGCGGCGCCGCAAAGCGCTGGCGATGCCGAGGCCGCAGTGCGAGCGATGCAACCCGGCCCGCTCGGCGCCTTGCTGGCGCAGTTCCGCGCCGCGGCGGTTGCGATCCGCGCCGGCAACGACCACGGCGCCAACCTGGAGGCCAACGACGAAGCCCCCACGGCGACCGATGCCATCGACACAGAACTCCCCGCACCATCGCCCTTGCCCACCGCAGCGGCCGCAGCGGCGCGACTTACCGCACCGCAACTGCCCGCGGTCGAAGACGCGCGCCGGCTGTGGACAGAACTGCGCAGCCGCAGCCAATTGCGGCAGTCGCTGCAACCGGCCCCCGCCGACGCCGGCCCGCTCAACTCCGGCGTGCTGGTGCATCGCGCATTGGCGTTGATGCGCACGCTCTCGCCCGGCTACCTGCAGCACTTCCTGTCCTACGTCGACGCGCTGTCCTGGTTGCAGCAACTGCAGGAGGCGGGCGCACTGGCGACGCCACAGAAATCCGGCAGCGCTGCCGGCAAGCCTGCGACGCCGCGCGGCAAGCCGCGCAAGCGCGGTTGACCCCATCACCGATGCGCATCGCGCCGATTGCGTGGTCGTAGGGGCGGCCCTTTCCTCGCACAGGCAAGAAAAAGGCCGGCATGCGCCGGCCTTTTTCGTCACCTGTCGTGGAACCGGCTTACAGCGCCTTCGCCGCCGCCACCACGTGCTCGGCGGTGATCTGGAAGTGCTTGTACAGCACGTTCGCCGGCGCCGAGGCGCCGAAGCTGTCGATGCCGACCACGGCGCCGTCCAGGCCCACGTAGGCGCGCCAGAACGCGGTGACACCGGCTTCCACCGCCACGCGCTTGCGCACCGCCGACGGCAGCACCGACTCGCGGTAGGCGGCGTCCTGGCGATCGAACACGTCGGTGCAGGGCATCGACACCACGCGGGTCTTCAGGCCCGCGGCATCCAGCGCCTGCTTGGCTTCCACCGCCAGGCCCACCTCCGAACCAGTACCGATCAGGATCACGTCGGGCGTGCCGCCCTCGGCATCGGCCAGCACGTAACCGCCGCGCTCGATCAGCTTGATCTGCGCCTCGGTGCGAGCCTGGAACGGCAGGTTCTGGCGGCTGAACACCAGGCAGCTCGGGCCGTCCTTGCGGGTGATCGCGGCCTTCCAGCTCACCGCCGACTCCACCGTGTCGCAGGGGCGCCACACGTCGTTGTTGGGGATATAGCGCAGCGACGCCAGGTGCTCCACCGGCTGATGGGTCGGGCCGTCCTCGCCCAGGCCGATCGAGTCGTGGGTGTAGACGTGGATCGCATGCGCCGGGATCAGCGCGCTCATGCGCACACCGTTGCGCGCGTAGTCGCTGAACACCAGGAAGGTGGCGTCGAACGGAATGAAGCCGCCATGCAGCGCCAGGCCGTTGGCGATGGCGGTCATGCCGAACTCGCGCACGCCGTAGTACACGTAGTTGGCGTTCGGATCGTCCGTGGCGACCGACTTGCTGGCCTTCCACAGGGTCAGGTTGGAATGCGCCAGGTCGGCCGACCCGCCGACCAGTTCAGGCAGCAGCGGCGCGAACGCCTCGATCGCCATCTGCGAGGCCTTGCGCGAGGCGATGGTCTGGCCTTCGGCGGCCTGCTTGGCGATGTAGGCGTCGGCCTGGGCGAGGAAGTCTTCCGGCAGCTCGCCATGCGAGCGGCGGGTCAGTTCCGCGGCTTCGGCCGGGTACTGCTTGGCGTACTTGTCGAAGGCCAACTCCCACTCGGCCTGGCGCAACGTACCGGCACCGCCGGCGCGCCAGCCGTCGTAGATTTCCTGCGGGATCTCGAACGGCGCATACGGCCAATTCAGCGCCTTGCGCGCGCCTTCCAGTTCTTCCTTGCCCAGCGCGGCGCCGTGCGAGGATTCCTTGCCGGCCTTGGTCGGCGCACCGAAGCCAATCGTGGTGCGACAGCACAGCAGGGTCGGCTTCTCGCTCTCGGCGATCGCCGCCTCGATCGCGGCCTTGACCGCATCGGCGTCCTGGCCGTCGACATCACGGATCACATGCCAACCGTAGGCCTCGAACCGGGCCGGGGTGTCGTCGCTGAACCAGCCGGCGGTGTTGCCGTCGATGGAGATATGGTTGTTGTCCCAGAACGCGACCAGCTTGCCCAGGCCCCAGGTGCCGGCCAGCGAGGCGGCTTCGTGGGACACGCCTTCCATCATGCAGCCGTCGCCCATGAACACCCAGGTGCGGTGGTCGACGATCTGGTGCTCGGGGCGGTTGTAGCGCTGCGCCAGCAACTTCTCGGCCAGCGCGAAACCGACCGCGTTGGCGAAGCCCTGGCCGAGCGGACCGGTGGTGGTCTCCACCCCGGGGGTCTCGCTGCGCTCCGGGTGGCCGGCAGTCTTGCTGTGCAACTGGCGGAAGCGCTTGAGCTCCTCGATCGGCAGGTCGTAGCCGGACAGGTGCAGCAGCGCGTACTGCAGCATCGAACCATGGCCATTGGACAGCACGAAGCGGTCGCGGTTGAACCAGTGCGGGTTGTTCGGGTTGTGGCTGAGGAAGTCGTTCCACAGCACTTCAGCGATGTCGGCCATGCCCATCGGCATGCCGGGATGGCCGGAATTGGCGGCCTCGACCGCATCGGCGGCAAGGAAACGGATCGCGTTGGCGAGTTCGCGGCGGGTAGGCGTCGTCATGAGGGATCTGTCGGAAGCGGGCGCGTGGCGTCGGGCCCACTATTGTCCCACAGGCGGGGATTGGGGATTGGGGATTGGTAGCGTCACCGGCTGGACGCCCGAGATGGCGCAGGAGCGGCTTCGGCCGGTCCAACGCGTGGCCCGTCAGGCCGCGACGCTGCCGCCTCTACGAATCCCCAATCCCGACTCCCGAATCCCCGCCATCCTCCCCCTTGGCCACCATCGTGGTCAGGGCCAGATCGCCGGTCACGTTCAGTGCGGTGCGGCACATGTCCAGGAAATGGTTGACGCCCAGGATCATGCCGATGCCGACCGGGTCCACCCCGACCATCGCGCAGATCAGCGCCACCACCGGCAGCGAGCCGGACGGGACACCGGCGGTGCCGATGCCGCCGAGAATACAGACCAGCATCACCATGCACTGCTGCGCGATGCTCAGCTCCACGCCGAAGAACTGCGCCAGGAAGATCACCGTCACGCCCTCGAACAGCGCGGTGCCGTTCTGGTTGGCGGTGGCGCCGACGGTGAGCACGAAACGCGAGACCTTGTGCGGCAGCCCCATCTGGTCGGCCACGCGCAGCGCGGTCGGCAGGGTGGCGTTGCTGGAGGCGGTGGAGAAGGCCATCACCGTCGCTTCGCGGGTGGCGCGGAAGAACCACAACGGCGAGCGCCCGGCCAGGCGCACCGCCACGCCGTAGCTCACCACCATGTGCAGGCCCAGCGCCAGCACCACCACGCCCACGTAGGCGCCCAGCCGCACCAGCAGCTCGAAGCCGAACAGCGCCGCCAGGTTGAACATGAAGCAGGCCACCGCATACGGCGCCAGGCGGATCACCAGCCCGATCAGGGTCATCGAGATCTCGAATACACCCTCGATGCCGCGGCGCAGCGTCGCCACCTTGGCGTCTTCGCTGAGCACCATGCCCACGCCGAACATCACCGCGAAGAACATCAGCGACAGGATCGCGCCGTTGCTGGACGCGGCTTCGACCACGTTGTCGGGCACGATCGACAGCAGCATGTCCATGCCGTGCGGCTGGTGCTTGCTCTGGTCGACGATCTGCGCGGTGCGCTCCACGTTCTGCTGCAGCAGTTGCTGCGCCAGCTCGCGATCCACGCCGATGCCCGGCTTGAGCACGTTCACCAGCACCAGACCCAGCAGCACCGCCACACCCGACAGCACCACCGTGTAGCCCAGCGTCTTCCAGCCGATCCGGCCGAGCGCGCGGATGTCGCCCATCTCCGAAATGCCCATCACCAGCGCCGAGAACAGCAGCGGCACGATCAGCATGAAGATCAGATTGAGGAACAGCTTGGAGAACGGCGTGGTGAGGTACTTGGTCAGCGCCTGCACCCAGGCCGCATCGCCGCCTACGCTCATGTGCACCGCCAGGCCCAGCACCAGCCCCAGGACGAAGCCGATCGCCATTTTCCAATGCAACGGCATGCCGGTTTCGGCCTTCACGGGGGTGTCGGTCATGGTGTGCGCCTTGCAAGGAGGAACTCCCAGCTTAACAAACCATGAGCAAGCATCGAACAAACGGGCCTAGTGCGATTGCATGGCAAGGCCGCCTTCTATCGGCGCCGTCGCGACAACAGGCTTAGCAACCACGCTCCGCCAGCCACAGCTGCGCTCGCACACAAACGCAGGAGTTGCGAAGCGGCTCCCCACGCTCACTGAAGACGCGAATGGCGCGAAGCTGGGTCACGCCATTCGCATCATTCACGTTATCGAGGCCTTACTGGGACTGTGCCTGCATCAATGCATCCCTACCTGCCGAGGTCAGCGTACTTCCATAGCCCACGACCGCCCGCCCCGTATTTGAGCAGGTGAAAGTGACCTCAAAGATGACGCCATTGAGGCGGATCGAACCAGATGTCGTGCGGCATACGCGCTTGACTGATGCCGCCAACTCGGCGAAGCCCCTGGCATTTTGGGCCGCTTCCGTTGAAGTAGATCCAATGCCACTGATAGTATCCGACCTTCCCAACCCACCACCCGTATTCGGGTAAGCACACGAGAAATCGGTAATGAACCCACCATTCAACAGCTGGATTTGCGCGGACGAACATTGGTAGCCCGATGAGGCCGCATACAACTTCGCAAAGTCCAGCACGTTATTCCCAGCGTCGGTTGCCGTGGTACCGATACCAGCAATCTGCCCCGATCTCCCGAGCCCTCCACCGGCATTTTTCAGGGAACAGTTGAAGTTGGTATTGAATGCACCTGGAGTGGCCTGAAAACTCCCGTATGAACAACTCAATCCTTGATCCAGCAACTTCGAGAACTCATTAACATTGCTTACGGCGTCGTCCAGCGTCGTCCCGAAGCCGCTTATGTTCGAACCATCACATGTGCGATTGACAACGTACCCACCTGCGAACACTTGGCTGCTAATTCCTCCGCACGTTGCCAGGGGACCGATCGAAGAGTTGGCGGCCCTTACCTCCGACGGCGCGGCACCTAAACAGCAGGCAGTCAATACAGCCAATGTGAAAACCCTTTTCATGTTGCGATCCTCCTAAGTGGCGCTGCTTCCGGCAGCGCCACCAAATCTATCGCGCTTCACTGGACAAGGCACGACAGCGATCACACCACGACGTTTTCGTCACACTGCATCGCTGCAAGTGCTCGCAGAAGGCACAACGATGGATTCAGGCGTCGCGCGGATACAGCGGCGGCAGCTCGTCCTTGCCTTGCTTGCGCGACGTAGCGCGCCAGCGCGGTCCGGCCCAGAACGCCTGACGCAACGCGGCGCGCGCACCGGTCACATCGCCGCCACCGCCCCAGCGTGCGTGCTGCATGCGCAGCACCGCGTCGCGCTGCGCCGGATCGTCCAGACGCTGCACCACCGTATCCAGGTCGGCGACGCCGGCCTGCGCGCACAGGATCGCCGCGACCTCGTCCAGACCGCCGCTGTCCAGGGCCTTGCGCAATTCCGGCAATGCGGCGCGCGCCGTCGCGGGTGCCGATGTCGCACCCGGCGCAGCGTTGGCTGCCGAGCCCGGCAGCGCTGCAACGCCGCGTGCACGGCGCAAGCGGCGCCAGGCCCAGACCAGGGTCGCCAGCCACAGCACCGCAAAGCCCGCGGCCAGCGCCATCCACAGCGGCGACGAGGCGAGCCATCCCCGCAGGGTATGCGTCGGCGCCACCGCGGTGTCGGCGGGAACCACGCTCAGCGTCGGCGCCGCGGGGGTGACCGGGGCGGGGGCCGGCGCGGGCACGCCCTGCCCGGGCTGCACCTGCAGGGTCAGGTCCGGCAGGCTGGCCTCGCGCGCGGCGCCGGCGCCGACGTCCCACCAGGGCATGCGCAGGCCACGCACCAGTAACGGGCCGGCCGCCTGCGGCACGATCGAGTAACGGCGGGTGACGGTCACCTGCGGCCCGCCATCGACGAAGCGTTCCTGCACCTGCGGCGGCTCGGCGAACACCTGCGCGCCATCGACGCTGGGCGTGGGCAGTTCGGG
This sequence comes from Xanthomonas sp. LMG 12459, assembly GCF_009192905.1. Classification (NCBI taxonomy): domain Bacteria; kingdom Pseudomonadati; phylum Pseudomonadota; class Gammaproteobacteria; order Lysobacterales; family Lysobacteraceae; genus Xanthomonas; species Xanthomonas sp. LMG 12459. Next base: position 189,054 of record NZ_NSGT01000022.1, on the reverse strand, counting down.
GAACTGCGCCTGGGTCGCGCCGCGTGCCGTGGCCTCGACCACGATGTCGGCAGCCTCGCCGGCCTTGGCACGCTGCGGCGTGGCGGTGTAGCGCAGGCGCAGTTCGTGCAGCGGCAGCCACGGCTGCGGCGCATTGGCCGGCTGCGCGCGCACCTGCAGGGTCTGCGCGGTACCGCGCGCATTGAGTTCGCCGCCGCGGCCGAAGTAGTCGTCGAAGAAGCCGGTGGGGCCGCGGCCGCTGAAACGCGCGCCCGGCAACAGCAGCGAGCCGCTGCGCTCGGGCACCAGCAGGTAGTGCCGCTCGACCACCGTGTACATGCGCCCGTCGATCTGACGGCGGTTCTGGATGTCGTCGCCGACGCGCTGCAGCGACGCGCCGGCCGGCGCGTCCAGGTCCAGCTCGCCCGAGCTCAGCGGCACACCGAGATACAGCCGCACCACCACGCCCACGCTCTGCTGCACGTAGGGCCGCGCGTCGTCGACGACGGTCTGCACGAAGACGTCGGCGTTGCCCACCTGCGCGGGCACGTCGGCATTGGCGGTGGCCGGCACCGCGGCGCTGGCCGCGGCCACCTCCAGCCGCAAGGGCGCGGTGCGTTCGTTGCCGACCTGCAGCGACGGAATCTCCAGCGTGCCGGTGCTGCGCGGCGTCAGCATCACCCCGAACAAGGACTTCGACGAGACCGCGCCGTTGACGATCTGCATCTGCCGGCTCTTGACCTCGTTGCTGAGCGTGAAATCCGCGCGCAGCGGCGCGTAGTCCGGCGTGGCCGCCGCCTGGTCGGTCTCGATGTTGAGGGTCACGCCCTCGCCGGCGCCGACGTTGTCGCGATCCAGCCACGCGCGCGTGGCGGCAGCCGCCGGCAGCGCCAGCAGCAGCGCGGCCAACACCATCAGCATCGCGCAGGCGCGGGCCCCCTGGCCGAGTCGCTTGAAGTGGATCATGGTTCTTGTTCCCGCTGCCTGCGTTCGTGTTCCAGCCTGAATTTGGCGCGCAGCAGATTGCCCGGATCGTCCGGCACCCGCCGTAGCCACGCCTCGACCGCCTGACGCTGCTCGCGTTGCTGCGGCGTCTCGTTCGCGGCGGCAGCGGCGCGCTCGGCGACCTGTTTGTCGGTGCCGCCCTGCTGTGCCATCGCCTGCCGCATTTGCTGGCGCTGCGCCGCATCGGCCTGCTGTTGCGCCTGTGCATCGCCCGGCTTCGGCGGCGCCTGTTGCGCGTCCTTGGCGCCATCGCGTCCCTGCTGGCCGTCGCGCTGCTGGCCGTTTTGCTGCTGGTTCTTCTGCTGCGGGTTCTGCTGGGCGCCGTTCTGCTGCTGACCCGCCTGCTGCTGACCCGCCTGCTGTTGACCGTTTTGCTGTTGACCGTTCTGTTGCTGGCCGTTCTGCGACTGTCCGCTCTTCTGCTGCTTGCCGTCCTTGCCCTGCTGGCCGGACTTGGAGTCCTGCGACGACTGGCGCTTGCGCGCGGCCTCCACCGCGGCGCGGTTGGCGATCGCATCGGCCATGCGCGGATGCAGTTTCAGCGCCTTGTCGTAGGCGTCGATCGCCTCGTCGTAACGGCCCTGCCGTGCCAGCGCATTGCCGAGGTTGTACCAGCCGGCGTCGCTGTCGATGCCTTCGAACTGCTGTTGCGCGGCGGCGAAATCGCCCTTGCGGTAGGCCTGCACGCCTGCATCGAGCCGTTGCTGGCGGACCTGGTCGGCACGTTCCCACCACCCGCCTGCGACAGGACCGAGTGTCGGCGTCTGTGCTGGCGCTGGCGCCTGAGCCTGCGCATGCACCGGTAGCGGCATCGCCAGCGGCGCCAACACCAGCAACAGCACCGCGGCGCCACCGCGACGGCGGAACGCGAGCAGGGCCAGCAGCATCAGCGGCGGCAGCAACCAATAGCCTTGATCGAGCCACACGCGGCCATGGCTTTCGTCGGCCGCCGTGGCGTCCGCTTCCTGCGGCCGCAGCACGCCCAGCGCGCGCAGATCCGTATCGTCTGGCGTCAACGCCGCGTAGCGGCCCGCGCCCGCTTCCGCCAGCGCGCGCAGCGCCCCCGCATCCAGTTGCGCGTGCGACAGCCGGCCCTGGTTGTCGCGGTAGGCCGCGCCCTGCGCCGTGCCCAGCCCCAGCGCGGACACGTGATAGCCCTGCCTGGCCGCGCGCGCCGCGGCCTGCTGCGCCTGCGCGTCGGCCTGGTCGCTGAGCACCAGGATGTCGCCGCGGGAGAAGCCGGCCTGGCGCAGCAACTGCGCCGCCCAATCGATCGCCAGGTCGGTGCGCTGCCCCGCCACCGGCATCACCTGCGGCGACAGCGCGTCGAGGAACAGGCCCACGTTCGCCGCATCGTCGGTCAGCGGCGCCACCGTGTACGGCTCGCCAGCGTAGGCCACCAGCGCCACTTCGCCGCCGGCGCGTTCGTGCAGCAGCCGCGCCAGCTTGGCCCGCGCCTGCAGCAGCCGCGACGGCGGCAGGTCGCGCGCGTCGATCTGCGCGGACAGATCCAGCGCGATCACCAGGGGCGTACGCGCCTGCCACAGCGGCTGCTGTTCCTGGCGCCAGCTCGGTCCGGCCAGCGCCAGCACCGCCAGCGCATAGCCCAGCGCGCCCAGCAACAGGCCAGCACTGCCCTTGGCATCGCCACGCGCGAGCAGATGCGGCAGCAGATGTGGGTCCACCGTGCGCCGCCAGATGTCATGGCGCCGCCGCCGGCGCCACCAGCTCCAGCCGAGCAACGGCAGCAACAGCAGCGCCCACAGCCATTCGGGACGCAACAGATGCAATGCCTGGAGGAACTCCATCGCGCGGGTCATTGCCGCCTCCAGGGCCAGATGAAGGACAGCAACGCCAGCACCAGCGCCGCGGCCAGTGGCCAGGCGTAGCGCTCGATCCGCGGCCGAACCGCCGGACCGGCCGAACGTACCGGCTCGAGCCGGTCCAGTTCGGCATAGATCGAGGCCAGCTCGGCGGTGTCGCGGGCGCGGAAGAAGCGCCCGCCGGTGTCCTGCGCGATCTTGCGCAGCGTGTCCTCGTCGACCTGGTCGTCGCCGCCGCTGCCGGGGATCGGCAGACCGAACAGCGACATGCCGCCATCGCCACCGAAGGCGATGGTGTACACGCGCACGTGTTCGGCCTTGGCCAGTTCGGCGGCCTTCAGCGGATCGAGCACGCCGGCGGTGTTGACGCCGTCGGTGAGCACGATCAGCACCCGCTCGCCCTGCTTCTGCTCGCGCAGGCGCTTGACCGCCAGCGCGATCGCGTCGCCCAGCGCGGTCTCGCGCCCGGCCAGGCCGACCACGCTGTCGCGCAACTGGTCGCGCACCGTGGCCAGATCCGCAGTCAACGGAGTCAGCGCATACGCCTGCTGGCCGAACACTAGCAGGCCGATGCGGTCGCCATCGCGGCGATCGAGAAAGTCGGCCAGCACCGCCTTGGCCGCGGTCAGACGATCGACCACGCGCCCGCCCAGGGTCATGTCGGGCTCGCTCATGCTGCCGGACAGATCCACCGCCAGCATCAGCTGCCGCGCCTGCTGCGGTGGCGCGATGGGTTCGCCCAGTTGCAGCGGCCGCGCCGCCGCCGCGCACAGGCAGAACCAGGCCAACCAGGCCAGCCACACGCTGGCGCGCCACAGCCCGCCGCGTGCCGGCGCGGCGGCCACGGCCTGCAGGCGCTCGCCATAGGGCACGCGCAAGGCCGGCGCATTGCCGCGCCGTGCCGGCAGCAGCAGATTGGCCAGCAGGGGCAGCGGCATCGCCAGCCACATCCACGGCCAGGCGAAGCCGGCCAGCAGGTCGCTGAGGCTCTGCCACGACGACGACACCAGGCTCATCGCCGTCCTCCACGCCGCGCCGCCATCAACGCCAGGAAGCGGCGCCGCGCCAGCGGCAGGAGCGCCTGCACCTGCGCCGGGTCCACGCTGGGCCGGTAGCCGCCATCGAGCAGCACACGGCCAGGGCCGGTGGAGAAATCCTGACGCTTGTCACCACCGTCCAGGAAGCGCAGCCAGTCCTCGCCCTGCAGCGTCGCAGCGGCCGGATCGCGGCGTTGCGCCGCACGCCGCAACAACTCAGAGACCGCGGCCACCTGCGCCGGCGGTTCGCCCGTACGCGTCGCCGCATCGAACTGACGCTGCCAGCGCTGCTCGCGCCGGCGCCGGCGCATCCATACCAACAGCGCCACGCCGAGCGTCAGCAGCAGCACCGCCGCCAGCATCCACCAGCCCGGTGCGGGCGGCCACCAGGCCGGTGCCGGCGGCAGATGCACATCGCGCAGGGGCAATTGCTGCGGGCTCATGCCGACGCCCCCCGTTGCACCGGCAGCAACCACGACTCGCTGGGTGCGTCGCTCAGCAACACCCGCACCTGCACGCCGCGGCCCGGCAGTTCCGCCGCCAGGGTTTCCAACGGCTGCACGAATTGCGCACGCCAGCGCTGTTGCGCGGTACTCGCCAGCAGATCCACCTCCACGCGGCGGCCGCTTGCCCAGAACGGCAGGGCGGCACGTGGCGGATGCACTTCCAGCGGATCGGCGAGCAGCAGCAACTCCACTTCGTTGTGCAGCGCCAGCCCGGCCCAGCGCGCTGCGGGCACGGCCTGCGCACTGGCCGGATCGGCCAGCACGGTCAGGCGCGATCCCGGGCGCAGCAGCTTGGCCGCGTGATCCAGCGCCATGCTCAGGCCCACATCGTCCTGCGGCGGCTGCGCATACCAGCGCGCCAGCGCATCGAGCACGCGCAGCACGCCGCGCGGCCCGGCGGCGGGCGGCACCGGCGCTTCGCTGCGGCTGCCGCGCAAGGCGGCCAGGCGATCGCCCTGGCGCTGCGCCGCCCATGCCGCCACCGCCCCGGCACGCGCCGCCTGCACCGATTTGAAGCGCACGCGCGTGCCGAAGTACAGCGATGGCGCGGTGTCGGCGACGATCAGGCTGAGCCGTTCGCGCTCGGCCTGGAACAATTTGGTGTGGGTGCGGCCGCTGCGCGCGGTGAGCCGCCAGTCGATGTGCCGCACGTCGTCGCCGGCCACGTACTCGCGCGACTCGGCGTACTCCATGCCGCGCCCGCGCATCGGCGACGGGGCGGCGCCACTGAGGCCATGGCGGCCTCGGCGCGGCGGCGGCATGCGTGCGACCGCGGCACGCAGGGCCACCAGCTCGGCCAGGCTGGGACGGATCCCCGCCTCGGCCGGCGCGGCAGCGTGCGGCATGCCCGGCGCAGTCGGCTGCGGTGCCATCGTCGTTACTCCGCGCGGAGGCGGGCGGCGGGCAGCAGCCGTACCTGGCGGCGTCCGGTCACGGCGGCGGCACCTTGTCCAGCAGGGCGGCGACCAGACGATCGCCGTCCCAGCCTTCGGCGGTGGCTTCGTAGCTGGGCAGCACGCGGTGGCGCAGCACATCGGCGGCGACCGCGCGCACGTCGTCGGGCGTGACGAAGTCGCGTCCGGCCAGCCAGGCGCGGGCGCGGGCGCACCGCTCCAATGCGATCGAACCGCGCGGACTCGCGCCCCAGGCGATGCGCCGCGCCAATGCGGCGTCGTAGCCGCTGGCATCGCGCGAGGCCAGCACCAGTTCGATCAGATAGCGCTCCAGCGGCGGTGCCATGTGCAGCGCCAGCACCGCGCGGCGCGCCGCGAATACGTCTTCCAGCGGCATGCGTGGCGGCGGCGCCTCGCCGGCCTCCAGCGTCTCGCGGGCGCGCTCGCGCGCCAGGCGCAGGATCTCCGCTTCCGCCGCCGCTTCCGGGTAGCCGATCCGCACATGCATCAGGAAGCGGTCCAGCTGCGCCTCCGGCAGCGGGAAGGTGCCCTCCTGCTCGATCGGGTTCTGTGTCGCCATCACCAGGAACAGCTTCGGCAGCGCATAGGTGTGCCGGCCGACGGTGACCTGGCGCTCGCCCATCGCCTCGAGCAGGGCCGATTGCACCTTGGCCGGCGCACGGTTGATTTCGTCGGCGAGCAGGATCGGATGGAAGATCGGCCCGGGCAGGAACTCGAAGCGACTCTCCTGCGGGCGCCACACCTCGGTACCGGTGAGGTCGGCCGGGAGCAGGTCGGGAGTGAACTGCACACGGGCGAAATCCGCTTCCAGGCGCGAGGCCAGGGCGCGGATCGCGGTGGTCTTGGCCAGGCCGGGCGCGCCTTCGACCAGCAGATGGCCATCGGCAAGCAGCGCGATCAGCAGGCGCTCCACCAGCGCCGACTGGCCGACGATGGTCTGGGACAGGCCGTCGCGCAGGGCGACGAACGCGGCGTGCAGGCGCTGCTGCTCGGGCGCGGCCGGCGGGGAATCGAGGGTCGGGGATGGAGTGTTCATTTGCGCAGTCTGACCGATCGCCGGTGAAAATGGTTCCGCGCACGGCAGAGGCCGCGTGCTGCGAATTCAGGATTTCCTCATCGATGGGCGCAAACGCCGACGGGAGAGGCTTGCGCCTCTCCCGTCGAAGGTTTCCCGCATTGTCCGCGGCATTTAGGCCGGCGGACGCTTGGCCACGTGCATCACCTTCGGGGTCACGAAGATCAGCAATTCGGCCTTGGTCTTGTTGCGGCCACGCTTCTTGAACAGGTTGCCCAGGAACGGGACATCCCCCAGGAACGGCACCTTGGAGACGCTGCTACGGTCGTTGAACTCGTAGACACCGCCGATCACCACCGTCTGCCCATCGTCGACCAGCACCGCGGTATTGATCTCGCGGCGGTTGATTTCCGGTACGGTGCCGTAGTTCTGCAAGACCACGAAGCGCTCGACTTCGTCCTTCTTGACGTTCATGTTCAAGAACACACGATTATCGTCGGTGATTGTCGGGGTGACCTTCAGCTCCAGCAGCACTTCCTTGAACTGTACGTTGGGCGTCGCCGCAGTTCCGGCGGTTCCACCGGTAATGGTGACATAGCCGATTTCCTTACCTTGCCGAATCACGGCCTCGCGCTGGTTGGAGGTCACGATGCGCGGATTGGAAATGACTTCGCCCCGCCCTTCTTCCTGCAATGCCGACAGCTGCAGATCCAGATTGAAGTTCTTGCCGAGCAGGGTGTAGGCAAGACTGGGCAGGGTCTGCGCGCTGGTGAAGGTCGGACCGCTCAGATCGACGTTGAGACCACGCGTATTGACGCCGCCGCCAGCCGCGTTGCTTCCGACCGTAGCGACATTGTCCCCATAGGTGCGCGTCGCGCCGACACCGAACTTGGCACCCAGATCGCGGGCGAAGGTATCGGTGGCGATGACGATGCGGCCCTCGATCAGCACCTGGTCGACCGGGCGGTCGATCACGTTGATCAGCTCGCGCATCTGCGCGACCTTCTTCGGGATGTCGCTGATCATCAGCGTGTTGGTGCGCTCGTCGGCGACGAGGCGCCCGCGCGGCGACAGGAAGCCATTGTCGTTCTGGCTGTTGCCGCTGCCACCACCACTTCCGCCACCACCACCGCTGCCGCCGATGCCCTTGGCCTCGGTCAGCGCCTTGAAGATCGCCGTGGCGCTGTGATAGTTGATCTGCACGTAGTCGGTGATCAGGTCCTCGCGGTTCTCGATCGCGATGCGCGCGTCCTCCTTGTCCTGCTCGAACTTGGCCAACTCCTGCTGCGGCGCGACCCAGATCACCTTGCCGTCGCGGCGCTTGTCCAGGCCCTTGGCGCGCAGCACGATGTCCAGCGCCTGGTCCCAGGGCACATTGACCAGGCGCAGGGTGACGCTGCCCTGCACGGTGTCGGAGGCGACGATATTGAGATTGGACTCCTCGGCGATCAACTGCAGCACCGTGCGCACCGGCACGTCCTGGAAGTTGAAGGTCACCGGCTTGCCGCTGTAGCCGCGGGCCGCCACCTGCGCGGCGGCCTGGCTGACCGTGGTCGCGGTGACCGCGCCCACCGCCGGCGCGGCGGCGCGCGGAGTGATCTCGACCACGTACTCGTTGCCCGACTGGTAGGCCAGCGATTCGAACGCGCCATTGGTGTTCAGCACCAGCTCGGCACCGCCCGCGTAGGGCTTGGCATCGATGCGCTGCACCGGCGTGGCGAAGTCGGTGACGTTGAGCGGACGCTGCAATTCCGGCGGCAGCGTGGCGTTGCCGACATCAACCACCACGCTGTTGCCCTGGGTGCGCAGGTCCGGGCTGGCGCCGGTGCCGCTGAAGGACAGGATCAGCCGCCCCGCACCGCCGTCGCCGCGCTTGAAGTCGATCTTCGACACCGTGAGCTTGGCCGGCGCCGCCGCAGGTGCGGGAGACGCGGCAACAGGCGCGGCGGGCGGCGCCGCGCTGGCGACGACCGCATTCCCGAGCATCGCCGCCAACCCCAAGGCGCATAGCCGCATCGTCGCGTGGCGCCGGATGGGGCGCAGGCTCAGGGCTTTGGAAAAAGTCATCGTGCTATCCCCATAATCAATCATTGATCGTCCAGCGCGACGGAGGCGGGACGTTCCAGCCAGCCGCCGGCGCCATCCGGCACCAGTTCAATCAAATCGATGCGATCCTCGTGCACTCCGGTCACGCGGCCATCGCTCTGCCCCATGTACACGCCCGGACGCACGCGGTAGGTCACCTTGTCCGGCGCCATCACCAGCGCCACCTGGCCCGCGCCGCTGCCCAGCGTGCCGACCATGTTGAGGCTGTCCAGCGGGAACTGCTCCAGCGGTTCCTTGCGGCGGTTCGGATCCGGGCGCAGGCCGCTGCTACCGTCGGGACTGGCCCAGGCATCGCTGAACGGATCGCGCAGGCCCTGCGCCGCATACTCGAAGGTTTCGAACTGCTGCATCACCGGCAACGGCTCCAGCGGCTGCGCCGGTCGCGCGCGCACTTCCTTCACCCAGTTTTCCAGGTTCGGCGCATCGCCCGGCGTGCTGGTGATGGTGCGGCCGCAAGCGCCAAGCACCAGCGCCAGCGCGCCCGCAACGAGAATCCTGACCACCCGATGCCGCCGGCTCATGCGCCACCGCCTTGCTTGCCTGCCTTCTTCGCGGCCGCCGCGGCCTGTTCCTGGTCGGCCATTTCCTTGTCGTCCAGGTAGCGATAGGTCTTGACCGTACCGGACAGCTCCAGCTCGCCGCGCGCGGTGATGCCGTTGCTCTTGTCGCGCGGCTTCAGGTTGATGTCGTGCATGGTCAGGATCACCACCCGCGGCAGCGAGGCCACGCCACTGACGAAGGCGCCGAACTGGTGGTAGCTGCCGACCATGCGCAGGGCGATCGGCTTCTCCGCGTAGAACTCCTTCGGCGACTCCGGGCCCGGCTGGAACAACTCGTTGGTCAGGCCGCTGGACAGCGCGGTCTGCGAGATGTCGATGATCAGATCGGGCATCTCGGTCTTGCTCGGCAGCTGCCGCAGCATCTGCTGCAGCACCTGCTCCATCTGCACCAGTTGCTGCTTCAGCGGCTGCAGGTTGACCGCACGGCTCTGCTCCTTCTCGAAGGAGGCGCGCAGTTCGGTTTCCTTCTGCTCCAGCGCCTGCAACTCGTCGCTCTTGCTGCTGATCAGCAGGAACCAGGACAGGGTCAGGATGAACAGGGTCACCAGCACGCAGAACACGATCTTGGCCTGCTGCGGCCAATTGCCGATGTTGTTGAAATCCAGCTCTTTGATGTTGAATTTCTTGCTCATGACGCCGGTCCCTGTTTCGCTGGCGTGGCGGCGGGTGCCGGCGCGGTGGCCGGCGCCGGTGCGGCAGGGCTGCCCGCGGCAGGTGCAGGCGCAGGAGCGCCCGGCGCCTGCGCAGGCGGCGTGCCAGGCGCGCCGCCCGCGGGCGCTGCGCCAGGTGTTCCGGGCGCAGCGGAACCCGCAGGTGTCGTCCCGGCGGCGGCCGGATCGGTGCTCTCGCCCGGCACCGGCAGCTTGACCCGCAGCGTGAACACGTACGGCAGCGCCTTGGTATCGACGATCGGACCCTTGGCTTCCTTCTCCTGGGCCTTGGCCTCGATCACCGTCAGCTCCGGATTGGTCATCCAGCCAGAGCCCTCGAGGTTGCGCATGTAGGTACTGACCCGCGCGTTGGACTGCGAGCGGCCCTCCAGGGTCAGCATGTCGCCTTCCTGCTTCACCGAGGTCAGCACCACGCCGTCGGGAATGGTCCGCACCAGCGAGTCGAACAGGTGCACCATCTGCGAGCGCTTGGCCTGCAGTTCCTCGATCACCTGCTTGCGCGCCAGCAGGCGGCGCTTCTTCTCGTCGAGGGTGTCGATTTCCTTGTTCTGCGCCTGGACCTTCTCGATCTCGGCCTGCAGATACGCGTTGCGCTCGTTCTGGCCGCTGATCTGCAGGTCGTAGTAGAACCAGATCAGCCCCGCCAGCAGCACCCCGGCGAACGCGGCCAGGCCAAGCATCGAATAGAACTCGCGTTCGCGCTGCTTGCGCCGTTCCGCCCGCCAGGGCAGCAGATTGATCTTCGCCATCAGTCGAAGCTCCTCAGCGCCAGGCCGGTGGCGATCATCAGCGCCGGCGCGTCCTGGGCCAGCGCATGCGCCTGCACCTTCGGCCCCAGGGTCATCTGCGCCAACGGGTTGGCGACCACCGTGGCCACGCCCAGTTGCTCCTCCACCATCTCCGGCAATCCGGCCAGGGCGGCGCAGCCGCCGGCCAGCACGATATGGTCGACGCGGTTGAATTCGCTGCCGGCATAGAAGAACTGCAGCAGGCGGCTGATCTGCTGCACCGTGGCTTCCTTGAACGGCTCCAGCACCTCGACCTCGTAACTTTCCGGCAGTCCGCCCTGGCGCTTGGCCATGCCGGCTTCCTCGTAGGTCAGGCCGTAGCGGCGCATCACTTCGTCGGTCAGCTGCTTGCCGCCGAACACCTGCTCGCGGCTGTACAGGCTGCGCCCGCCACGCAGGACATTGAGGGTGGTCATGGTGGCGCCGATGTCGACCAGGGCGACGATGCCGTCGGCGGCCACCGGCAGCTCGCTGGCCACCAGCGCGAAGGCGTTCTCGACCGCGAAGGCCTCCACGTCCATCACCTTGGCCACCAGCCCGCCCAGTTCCAGGGCCGACTGGCGCAGTTCCACGTTCTCCGAGCGCGAGGCGGCCAGCAGTACCTGCACCATCTCGGGGTTGTTGGGGATGACGCCCAGCACCTCGAAATCCAGGTTCACTTCGTCGATCGGGTACGGGATGTAGTTCACCGCCTCCAACTCGACCTGGGCTTCCAGCTCGCTCTCGTCCAGCTCGGCCGGCATCGGGATCACCTTGGTGATCACCGCCGAACCGGCCACGGCGGCCGCGGCATGCTTGGCGCGGGTACCGGAACGGGTCACGGCGCGGCGGATCGCCTCGCCCACCGCCTCGACCTCGACGATGTTCTTCTCGACCACGGCATTGGGCGGCAAGGGTTCGACGGCGTAATGCTCGACCCGGAACCGGTTGCCGTTACGCGAAAGCTGCAGCAGCTTGACCGCGGTCGAGCTGATGTCGATGCCGATCAGCGGCTGCTGACTCTATTGGGATAAGCCCCACGGATTTTCCCCTGCCGGCGGGCACTTGGACGCCAATGTTGCGCCAGCGCATTAATAACAAATTTTTTGCAATTGGCAACCGCCCGGTTGCATGTCGCGATCCGTGTCACGGCATGACCTGCGGCAGCAAACCCGTCGCATCCCCGGAACCGGCCCCAGCCGTTCCCCGGCGTACTCTATACTCTGCGCCCAAGAAATCTGCAATCGGAATCTCTCGCGATGCCCCGTTTTCGTCGTTGGCTGCGCTGGGCGCTGGTCTTGTTCGTCCTCCTTGGCCTGGTCGGCGCCGCCGTGGCAGGCGGGCTGTACTACGTCGTCTCCTCCAAGCTCCCGGACGTGCAGACCCTGCGCAAGGTCGAACTGCAGGAGCCGATGTACGTCTACTCCAGCGACGGCAAGCTGATGGCGCTGTTCGGCGAGACCCGGCGCTACCCCATCACCATGAAAGACGTGCCGGAGCGGCTGAAGCAGGCCTTCCTGGCCACCGAGGACGCCCGGTTCTACGAGCATGGCGGGGTCGACTACAAGGGCATCGCCCGCGCGGTGTGGCTGCTGGCCACCACCAACGACAAGCGCGTGCCGGGCGGCTCCACCATCACCCAGCAGGTGGCCCGCCAGTTCTTCCTGAGCTCGGAATACAGCTACACCCGCAAGCTGGCGGAGATCCTGCTGGCGCGCAAGATCGAGGCCGAGCTGACCAAGGACGAGATCTTCGAGCTGTATCTCAACAAGAGCTTCTTCGGCAACCGCGCCTACGGCGTCGCCGCCGCCGCCGAGTACTACTACGGCAAGAAGCTCAACGAGCTGAGCCTGGACGAGATGGCCTCGCTGGCCGGCATCCCCAAGTTCCCCTCCAGCGGCAACCCGATCAGCAACCCCGAGCGCGCCAAGCAGCGCCGCGACAACTATGTGCTCAGCCGCATGGCCGCGCTGGGCTTCATCACCCCGGCCGAGGCCGAGGCGGCCAAGGCGGTGCCGATGCACGCCGCGCCGCACGAGCGCCCGGTCGAGGTCGAGGCCCCGTACGTGGCCGAGCTGGTGCGCCAGGAAATGATCGCGCGCTTCGGCGGCGACGTGCTGGACAAGGGCTACCACGTCTACACCAGCATCGATGCGACCCTGCAGGCCGCCGCCAACCATGCCGTGCGCCAGGGCCTGGTCGTCTACGATCGCCGCCACGGCTGGCATGGAGTGGAAAAGCATTTCGACGTCCCGGCCACCGCCGATGCGGCGGCGCTGGCCAGCCATCTGAGCGGCGTCTACGCGCAAGGCGGGATGCTGCCCAGCATCGTCGCCGGCACCGGCAGCGACGGCAGCGCCACCGTGGTGCTCGCCAACAAGACCGAGCTGGTGCTGCCGGTGGCCGCCAGCCGCTGGACCGGGCGCAGCCCCGCCACCCTGCTCAAGCGCGGCGACCTGGTGCGCATCCAGGAAGGCGACAAGCCGGGCGAATGGGAGATCACCCAGATCCCGCGCGGCCAGGCCGCGCTGGTGTCGCTGGACGCCAACAACGGCGCGCTGCGCGCCATGGTCGGCGGCTTCAGCTACGCCGGCAACAAGTTCAACCGCGCCACCCAGGCGCGCCGCCAGCCCGGCTCCAGCTTCAAGCCGTTCCTGTACGCGGCCTCGTTCGAGAAGGGCTTCAACCCGGCCTCGATCGTGCTCGACGCACCGGTGGTGTTCCGCGACCGCCGCGGCAAGACCTGGTCGCCGCAGAACGACGGCGGCGGCTTCCGCGGCCCGATGCGCCTGCGCGAGGCGCTGGTGCAGTCGCGCAACCTGGTCTCGGTACGCCTGCTGGACGCCATCGGCGTGGACTTCGCGCGCAAGTACATCAGCCAGTTCGGCTTCCAGGAAGCCGAGTTGCCGCCGAACCTGTCGATGTCGCTGGGCACCGCCTCGCTGACCCCGCTGTCGGTGGCGCGCGGTTATACCGTGTTCGCCAACGGCGGCTCGCTGGTCAACACCTGGATCATCGACAAGGTCACCGACCGCGACGGCAATGTCCTGTTCCAGGAACATCCGCTGACCGCCTGCCGCAGTTGCGGCAGCGTCGGCGGCAACGCCGCACCGGTCAGCCAGGTGGTGGACGGCTTCAACTTCGGCGCGGCCACGCCGCCGCCGGCGGCCAAGCCTGCGGAGCCCGCAGCCACGGCGGCTGCAGCCGAGAAGCCCGCCGACCCCGAGGCCAAGGTGGCGCCGCGCGCGATCGACGAGCGCACCGCCTATCAATTGGTGTCGATGATGCGCGACGTGGTCCAGCGCGGCACCGGCACCGCCGCCAAGGTGCTCGGCCGCGAGGACGTGGGCGGCAAGACCGGCTCGACCAACGACCATCGCGACGCCTGGTTCTCCGGCTTCGGCGGCCCGTACGTGACCACCGTGTGGGTCGGTCGCGACGACTACCGCTCGCTCGGCTACCGCGAATACGGCGGCAAGGCGGCGCTGCCGATCTGGATCGACTACATGCGGGTCGCGCTGAAGGATCAGCCGATCGCCCGCAACGATCCGCCGGGCGGCATGGTCCAGGTCAGCCTCAACGGCGCCACGGAATGGGTCAAGACCGAGGACATGGACCGCATCCAGCAGTTCGACGAAAGCCTGCAGGACCAGAAGACCGACGACGCGGCATTCGACATCTTCTGATCGCGTCGCGTTCCCCCGCCCCGGCGCTCGCCGGGGCAGTTCCCGCCGGGCGTGCCTCGCCCGGCGGACGCCGCCTCAGGCAGGGACGGCTGCTACACCCGAATTTCGCAAGGCTGCGGTACAGTCGGGGCAGGCTTTGAGGGGAGGCGCACCATGCACCACGCTCGGCAACACGCCCGGACCCGCACGCACGAACGCCGCCGCCGGCTGGCGCATGAAGCCGCCCGGCTGATGGCCGAAGGCGGCATCCGCGATTTCCACCAGGCCAAGCTCAAGGCCGCCGACCGGCTCGGCATCCACGACGACGCCTCGCTGCCGCGCAACAGCGAGATCGAGGACGCCCTGCGCGAATACCAGCGGCTGTTCGCCGGTCCCGACCATGCCGGCGAACTGCGCCGGCGCCGCGAGGCGGCGCTGCGCGCGATGGACTTCCTGCACGCCTTCGCGCCACGCCTGGCCGGACCGGTGCACGACGGTACCGCCGACGCCAACAGTCCGGTGCAGTTGCACCTGCACAGCGACGACACCGAGGCGGTGGCACGTTTTCTCGAAGAACACCGGATCCCGGCCGAACTGCGCAGCCGCCGCCTGCGCCTGGACCGCGAGCGTAGCGAGGACTTCCCGGTGTGGCTGTTCACCGCCGAGGAGCTGACCTTCGACCTGACCGTGCTGCCCTACGACGCGCTGCGCCAGGCGCCGCTGTCGCAGGTGGACGAAAAGCCGATGCGCCGCGCCTCGATGCCGCAACTGCGGCAACTGCTGACCGAGCAGGACATCGCCGACTACCAGTCCGGCTGAGCGGACCGCCGCGCCAGGATGCCGCGGGCGCCGCACAGCTGGCTGGCGCCCCGTGTCGCGGCCTGCAGTGGCGCGACAGGCTGCTGCCAATGTGCATCCCCGCTTCGGCCCCGCCATAAACGAAAAACGCCCCGCGAGGCGGGGCGTTCCGGACAGCCTTGACGGCGATCGATCAGCGCTTGTCGGCGCTGGTGTAGTCGCGCTTGTCGTAGCCGGTGTAGATCTGGCGCGGACGGCCGATCTTCATTTCCGGGTCGACCTGCTGCTCCAGCCAATGCGAGACCCAGCCGGCGGTACGGGCAATGGCGAACATCACGGTGAACATCTCCACCGGAATGTTCAGCGCCTTGTAGATGATGCCCGAGTAGAAGTCGACGTTCGGGTACAGCTTGCGCTGCACGAAGTAGTCGTCCTTCAGC
Organism: Xanthomonas sp. LMG 12459; assembly: GCF_009192905.1. Lineage (NCBI taxonomy): Bacteria > Pseudomonadati > Pseudomonadota > Gammaproteobacteria > Lysobacterales > Lysobacteraceae > Xanthomonas > Xanthomonas sp. LMG 12459. The sequence continues at coordinate 173,768 of NZ_NSGT01000022.1, read as the reverse complement.
GCGGCCTCTTCCAGCTTCAGCGCCACTTCCAGCAGCGGGTCGTTGACGCCCAGCTCGCCCAGCACCTTGTGGGTCATCTCGCGGATGATCTTCGCGCGCGGGTCGAAGTTCTTGTACACGCGGTGGCCGAAGCCCATCAGGCGGAAGCTCGAGTTCTTGTCCTTGGCCTTGGCCACGGCGCTCTCGACGTTGTCGGCGGTGCCGATCTCTTCCAGCATCTTCAGCACGGCTTCGTTGGCGCCGCCGTGCGCCGGGCCCCACAGCGCGGTGATGCCCGCGGCGACCGAGGCGTACGGATTGGCGCCGGTGGAACCGACCAGACGCACGGTCGAGGTCGAGGCGTTCTGCTCGTGGTCGGCGTGCAGGATGAACAGCAGGTCCAGGGCCTTGGCCACGACCGGGTTCATCTGCAGCTGCTCGCTCGGCACCTCGAACATCATGTGCAGGAAGCGCTCGACGTAGCCGAGGTTGTTGCGCGGATAGCGGATCGGCCAGCCGATCGAGTAGCGGTAGGCGGCGGCGGCGATCGTCGGCACCTTGGCGATCAGGCGGATCGCGGCCAGGCGGCGCTGCTCCGGATCGTTCAGGTCGAGGGTGTCGTGGTAGAACGCCGACAGCGAGGCCACGGTGCCGGCCATCATCGCCATCGGGTGCGCGTCGTGGCGGAAGCCGCCGAGGAAGTTCTTCAGCGACTCGTGCATCATCGTGTGATGCGTCACTTCGTGGTCGAACTTCTTGAATTCGTCGGCGGTGGGCAGCTCGCCGTTCATCAGCAGATAGGCCACTTCGAGGAAGTTGGACTTCTCGGCCAGCTGCTCGATCGGGTAGCCGCGGTACAGCAGCACGCCGTTGTCGCCGTCGATGTAGGTGATCGCCGACTTGCAGCTGGCGGTCGCGGTGAAGCCCGAGTCGTAGGTGAAGAGACCGGTCTCCTTGGTCAACTTGGAAATGTCGACGCAATCGTTGCCCAGGGTGGGCTTGAGTACCGGAAGAACGACCGACTTGTCGCCGGCGTTCAACGTGACCTGATCAAGATCGGACACAGTGTGCGCTCCTCGATGGAAGGCGCCTGTCCGATTACGTTGCGAACAGACGCGTGAAGGAAGTCCACGGCAATCGCCACGGATCGCGCCATTATCGCACAGCAGCATTTGCGTCGTCGCTCACCCCTCATGCTGCACGATGGCGGCAGGAAAGCGACACAGCGTTGCATCCTCGCCGCACTTTCACGGAAGGATGACACCGGCGCGTCAACGCCGGGAAGACAGAATGTGGCGGATAGCAAAACGGCCGCGCAGGCGGCCGTCGCTTTACATCCGTTCGACGGTTCCGATCAGCGCGCGTAGCGCTTCTGGAACTTGTCGATGCGGCCGCTGGTGTCGATGACCTTGTGCTTGCCCGTGTAGAACGGGTGCGAAGCCGAGGAGATTTCGACCTTGATCAGCGGATACTCTTCGCCGTCCTCCCACTTGACCGTCTCTTTCGAGGACATGGTCGAACGGGTCAGGATCTTGAAATCGGAGGTGACATCGTGGAACACGACGTCGCGGTACTGGGGATGGATGTCGGCCTTCATGGGCTCGCACCGTAGGTGGCTGCTGGACAAGAGGGAAACTATAACAGCCCTGCCGCCCTGCACGCAACGTTTACGTGATGGCAAGTGAGGTGACGGCTCGCGGCTGTTCTACCACTGGGGCCCCGCCCGGAACCGGGCGGGACCGCCAGGCTCAGCCGGCGCCGACCGCCGCGCGGGCCAGGCCCAGGAACCGCGCGTGGTCGTAGCGGATGAGCATGGTCGCGTTGTCCGGCAGGCCCAGCTGGCGGTTCCAGTCGACCAGGGTGGCGCCGCGGGTATGCACCCCGGACAGCTCGATCTGCATCGGCCGCGCCTGCACCTCCTCGGCGCCGTCGGGCTGCAGCGCCCAGGCCATCGCCAGCGCGTCGGCGGCGTACCAGTGCTCGCCGCGGGCGTCTTCCGACCACAGCCGGGTCTTGCGCGAGATCAGTTCGTAGAAGCGCGCCTTGGGCGTATCCACCGCCAGCCACTGCTCGACCTCGCGGTGCGGCAGTCCGTGCGCCACGGTCGCCTCCCAATCCGCCACTTCGATGTGCGGGAACGCCTTGAACACGATGTGCGCGGCTTCCGGGTCGAAGGCGATGTTGAACTCGGCGGCCGGGGTGATGTTGCCGTGGCAGGTGATCGCCCCGCCCATCACCAGGAAGCGGCCGACGCGCTGCGGCAGGGTCGGGTCCAGCTTCAGCGCCAGCGCGATGTTGGTCAGCGGCCCCAGCGCGACCAGCAGCAGGCGCCCGGCGTACTGGTGCGACAGGCGCAGGATCGCCAGCGCGGCATGCTCGGCCTCGGCGCCGCGCGCGGCCGGCGGCAGGTCGACGTCGCCGAAACCGTCCTGACCGTGCACGTGCCCGGCGTCCACCGACGGGTGCAGCAGCGGATCGGCGCAGCCGGCGAACACCGGCACATCCTCGCGCCCGGCCACTTCGCACAGTTTCAGCGCGTTGCGCACGGTGTGGCGCAGGCCGACGTTGCCGGCGGCGATGGTCAGCCCGACCACCTCGTGGCGCGGATCGGCGAACGCCATCAGCAGCGCCAGCGCATCGTCCACGCCGGGGTCGGTATCGATCAACAGGGGAATCTTGTCGCTCATGCGTCGCTTCGCTCGTCCATTCGGCCGCCGAGTCTGGCACTGCGGCGCAGGCATGGGAAGAAGACGGGATTGGGGAGTCGGGATTAGGGATTCGCAAAAGCAACGCCACCGCTGTTTGTCGTAGGGGCGGCCGCTTTTTTACGAATCCCCGCTTTCAACAGCCGAATGGCTGGTCATCCCCAATGCCGAATCCCCGCCCCTCAGGCCCCGGCAAACCGCACCGCCCCACCGACCCAGCGCGCGACGATGCGGTCGGCCAGGACCGGCGCCTCCTCCAGCAGCCGGTCGGCCAGGGCGTGCACGCGCGGCAGCAGGCCGGCGTCGCGGGCCAGGTCGGCCACGCGGAACGCGGCCAGACCGGTCTGACGGGTGCCGAGCAGTTCGCCGGGACCACGCAGTTCCAGGTCCTTCTCGGCGATGACGAAGCCGTCGTTGGTCTGGCGCATGGTTTCCAGGCGCTGCCGCGCCATCGCCGACAGCGGCGCCTGGTACATGAGCACGCAGCTCGACGCCGCCGCGCCGCGCCCGACCCGCCCGCGCAACTGGTGCAGCTGCGCCAGCCCCAGGCGTTCGGCGTTCTCGATGATCATCAGCGAGGCATTGGGCACGTCCACGCCGACCTCGATGACGGTGGTGGCGACCAGCAGGTCGATCTCGCCCTGCTTGAACGCGCGCATCGCCGCCTGCTTCTCCGCAGGCTTCATGCGCCCGTGGACCAAGCCCACGCGCAGTTCCGGCAACTGCGCCGACAACGCTTCGAAGGTGGCCTGCGCGGCGCTGGCCTCGAGCCGGTTGCCGGCACCGCCGCCCTGCGCGGACTTCTCGTTGTCCTCGGCCTCTTCGATCAGGGTGCAGACCCAGTAGGCCTGGCGGCCTTCGGCGCAGGCCACGCGGATGCGCTGCACCAGCTCGGGACGGCGCTCGGCGTTGAGCACGATGGTCTGCACCGGGGTGCGCCCCGGCGGCAGTTCGTCGATCGAGGAAACGTCCAGATCGGCATAGGCGGCCATCGCCAGGGTGCGCGGGATCGGCGTGGCGGTCATCACCAGTTGATGCGGCACGCCTGCGCCGGAAGCGCCCTTGTCGCGCAGCGCCAGGCGCTGGTGCACGCCGAAGCGGTGCTGCTCGTCGACGATGGCCAGGGCCAGGTCGTGGAAGCGCACCGCCTCCTGCATCAGCGCGTGCGTGCCGACCACCACCTGCGCCTCGCCCGAGGCGATCTGCGCCAGGGTCGCGCTGCGCGCCTTGCCGGTGACCTTGCCGGCCAGCCAGGCCACGCGCACGCCCAGCGGCTCCAGCCAACCGCGCAGGTTGGCCAGATGCTGTTCGGCGAGCAGTTCGGTGGGCGCGGCCAGCGCCGCCTGCTTGCGCTTGTCCACCGCCAGCATCGCCGCCAGCGCGGCGACCACGGTCTTGCCGCTGCCGACGTCGCCCTGCACCAGCCGCAGCATCGGCGCCGGCCGCTCCAGGTCGGTGCGGATCTGCGCGAACACGCGTTGCTGTGCGCCGGTCAGTTGGAACGGCAGCGACTGCTGCAGGCGCTTGGCCAGCAGCCCGCGGCCGCGCAGCGACGGTGCCGGCTGGCACTGCATGGCGATGCGCTGGCGGCGCAGGCTCAGGTGATGCGCGAGCAGTTCCTCCAGCGCCAGGCGCTGCTGCGCCGGATGCAGGCCGGCGGCGAGCGCGGCCAGGTCGGCCTGCGGCGGCGGCCGATGCGCCACCAGCAACGCGCTGCGCAGCGACGGCAGGCCAAGTTCGCTCAGCAGCGACGCCGGCAGCAGTTCCAGTGCCGCCTCCTCCGGTAGCCGGTCCAGCGCCTGGCCGATCAGCCGGCGCACGGTCGCCGGACCGACGCCCTCCACCGCCGGGTACACCGGATCCAGGCGATCGCCCAGCGCCGCATCGTCGCCCTCGCCGAGGATCTGGTAGCTGGGATGCACGAACTCCAGCCCGTGCTGGCCCGGCTTGGGCGTGCCGAAGGCGCGCAAGCGCGCGCCGACCGCGAACTGCGCCGCCTGCGCAGCACGGAACTGGAAGAAGCGCAGCACCAGGGTGCCGCGCGACTCGTCGGCCACGGCCACGCGCAGCATCGGCCGGTAGCGGAAGCCGCGGTCCACCGCCTGCACCCGCCCCTCGACCTGCGCCGGCACGCCCGGCTGCAGTGCCGCCACCGTGGTCAGGCGGGTGCGATCCTCATAGCGCAGCGGCAGGTGCAGCCACAGGTCCTGCAGATTGGACAGGCCGCGCGCGGCGAATTTATCCGCCAGCTTGGGACCGACGCCGGGCAGCGTGGTCAGCGGCGCCTCGCCTGCCGCCGACAGCGCCGGCGCCGGAACCTGCACGCGCGGCACGGCGGGGGATCAGTCCAGCACCATCACCGCGTCCACTTCGAAGCCCGCGCCCTTGGGCAGCGCCGAGACTTCGATGGTGGAGCGCGCGGGGAACGGCGCCTGGAAGTAGTCCTGCATGACCGCATTGACCTGCGCGAACTGCGCCAGGTCGGTGAGGTACAGCCCCAGGCGCACGATGCGGTCCAGCGAGCCGCCGGCCGCCTCGGCCACCGCCTGCAGGTTGTCGAACGCGCGCCGCGCCTGCGCGGCGATGTCGCCGGCGACGATCTCGCCGGTGGCCGGATCCAGCGGGATCTGCCCGGAGAAGTACACGGTGTTGCCGGCGCGCACGGCCTGCGAATACGGGCCGATCGCGGCCGGTGCACGGTCGGTATGGATGATCTGGCGGGACATGGCGACTCCGTTGGAAGAATGTCCGCCTAGTTTAGCTGGCGTGCGCGGTTGGGGATTGGGGATTGGGGAGCATGACCGTGACAGGATCGCGACCAAGCGTTCTTTCGCAGGCGTCGACTGTCATGCAGCCGCGTTGGCAGGCGGCGCGGACGATGCCCGATCACGTGCACTGGCACGAAGCCCCAGTCCATTCCTTGTGGGAGCGGCTTCAGCCACGACGAGTGAAGCAGAAAGCCGCCTGACACCATCACGCGTCGGGACTGAAGTCCCTCCCACAAGAACTCCCGACCCATTCCGCCCGGCACCGCCTACTGGCGGCGCACGCTCTGCACCGCGTTCAAGCGCCGCAGCCGACGCATCACTTCGGCCAGGTGGTTACGGTCGCGCACCTGGATGTTGAAGCGCAGCACCGCGGCGTTGAAGTCGCGGTCCAGGTAGTCGACACGCTCGATGTTGGACTGGCTCTGCGCGATCGCCGCGGCCAGCTGCGCGAGCACGCCGGTGCGGTTCTCCACGTCCACCACCAGCGCGGTGTCGTAGTCGCCGATGACGCTGGTATCCCAGCCGATCGGCACCCAGCGCTCGGGCGACTTGCGCAGTTCGGCCAGGTTCGGACAGTCCAGCCGATGCACCACGATGCCTTTGCCGGCGGTGTGGTAGCCCATGATCTCGTCGCCGGGAATCGGCTGGCAGCAGTTGGCGAAGCTGACCACGCCGCGCTCGGTGCCGTTGATCAGGATCTTTTCCTGCGAGTGCTTGGAATGCCCGCCGCCGCGCAGTTCGGCATACGCCATCAGCGCCTGCGCGGCCTGGTTGGGCATCCAGTTGCCCAGCGCCACGTCGGCCAGCAGCGCCTCCAGGCGCGGGTAGCGGTGCTCGCTGAGGAACGAATCCAGGCGCCCCTTGGGCAGCCGCTCCAGCGAGCTGTCCATCGCCTCCAGTGCGCGATCGAGCATGCGATGACCGAGCTGCACCGCGTCCTCGTGTTCGAGCTGCTTGAGCTGGTGGCGGATCGCGGTGCGCGCCTTGCTGCTGACCACGAACTCCAGCCACTGCGGCTTGGGCGTGGCCGAGCGCGCGGTGATCACTTCCACCGTCTGTCCGCTGACCAGCTTGGTGCGCAGCGGCACCAGCTTCTTGTCCACGCGCGAGGCCACCGCGCGGTTGCCGACGTCGGTGTGCACCGCATAGGCGAAGTCCAGCGCGGTGGAATTGCGGGGCAGCGCCAGGATCTTGCCCTTGGGCGTGAACAGGTAGACCTCGTCCGGGAACAGGTCGACCTTGACGTTGTCCAGGAACTCCAGCGACGAGCCGGCGGCGCGCTGCGATTCGATCAGTTCGACGATCCACGCATGCGCGCGGCTCTGCGCGCTGTTAGGCGAATCGCCGCCGAACTTGTAGGTCCAATGCGCGGCGACGCCGCGTTCGGCGATCAGGTCCATTTCCTCGGTGCGGATCTGCACCTCGATCGGCGAGCCGTAGGGCCCGAACAGCACCGTGTGCAGCGACTGGTAGCCGTTGGCCTTGGGAATGGCGATGAAGTCGCGGAAGCGCGCGTCCAGCGGCTTGAAGGTGGCGTGCACCGCGCCGAGGGCGTGGTAGCAGTCGGGCACGCCGCGCACCACCAGACGGAAGCCGAACACATCCATCACCTGGTCGAAGGATTTGTTCTCGTCGCGCATCTTGTTGTAGATGCTCCACGGCGTCTTGATCCGGCTCACCAGCCGGTGCTCCAGTCCTTCCTTGGCCAGACGCTGCGACAACTGCACTTCCACCTGCGCCATCGACTCGCGGCGCACCACCGGCTGGCTGCGGATGTGTTTTTCGATGATCGCGTGCCGCCACGGATGCAGCGCGCGGAAGCCGAGGTTCTGCAGCTCGGACTTCATCAGGCTCATGCCCAGGCGCTGGGCGATCGGCGCGTAGATCTCCAGGGTCTCGCGGGCGATGCGGCTGCGCGCCTCGGCGCTCTGCGCGCCCAGCGTGCGCATGTTGTGCAGGCGGTCGGCGAGCTTGATCATGATCACGCGCAGGTCGCGCGACATCGCCAGCAGCATCTTGCGGAAGCTCTCGGCGGCCGCTTCCTGACGGTCGCGGAACTTGAGCTTGTCCAGCTTGGTGACGCCGTCGACCAGTTCCGCCACCGCCTCGCCGAACTCGGCGGCCAGCTCGGCGCGGGTCAGCGGCGTGTCTTCGATGGTGTCGTGCAGGATCGCGGCGATCAGTGCCTCCACGTCCAGGCCCAGTTCGGCCAGTACACCGGCCACCGCCACCGGATGGGTGATGTAGGGCTCGCCGGACTTGCGGGTCTGCCCCGCGTGCGCGGCCGCACCGACCTCCCAGGCGCGGCGCAGCAGCGGGATCTGCTCGGGCGGCAGATAGCTGGCGCTGCGTTCGAGCTGCAGGACGTAGTCGGGGACCGCCTCGTCGGCCGACGATGGCGCGGCGTGGGCGACCTGGGCAGAAGGGCCTGGGTTCATGCGGAAAGACTATGCCAGCGGCGCGTGGACGGCAAACCCGCAAAACGAAACAGCCCGCGGATGCGGGCTGTTCGCAGGACGATCGCGACGCGGGACGCGATCAGTCGTCGTTCTTGGACATGTCCTCGTCGGCCACCACTTCGGCCGCGGCCCATTCCAGGGCTTCGCGCTCGGCGCGCTCGCGTTCGGCCTTCTCGACCTCGTCGATCAGCGCGTTGTCGATCTTGCGCGCGGCGATCTCGCGCAGCGCCAGCACGGTCGGCTTGTCGGCCGACTCGGTGTTGTCGAGGGTGGCCTGCACGCCGTTGGCGAGCTGGCGGGCGCGCTTGGACGCCATCATGACCAGTTCGAAACGGTTGTTAACGACTTCCAGGCAATCTTCTACGGTGATGCGGGCCATGCGGGCTCCCGGCGGGCCGGCGGCGGCCACGCGTTCGAATGAGGGAAAGGGCGGGGATTGTAGGGCGGCAGCCGCCCGAGATCAACCCCACCCCATTCAGTTCCCTTTGGAATCAGCCAGTTGGCTGTTCCTGCAGGAGGGTGTCGATCAACGCGGCATGGCGCTGCTGCTGCTGCGGCCGGCGCAGGCGGCTGGCGACGAAGATCGCGCACATCTCGTCCACCGCGGTGTCGAAATGCTCGTTGACGATCACGTAGTCGAAGTCGGCGTAGTGCGACATCTCCTCGCGCGCGGCGGCCAGCCGCTGCGCGATCACCGCCTCGCTGTCCTGGCCGCGCTTGCGCATGCGCTGCTCCAGGGCCTCGCGCGACGGCGGCAGGATGAACACGCTGACCGCATCCGGCACCTTGGCCCGCACCTGGCGCGCGCCCTGCCAGTCGATCTCCAGCAGCACGTCGTGGCCGGCGGCCAGCTGCGGCTCCACCGACTGCCGCGCGGTGCCTTTCCAGTCGCCGTGCACGCGGGCGTACTCGAAGAAGTCGCCGGCATCGATCATCCGCTGGAACTCGTCGGCGGAGACGAAATGGTAGTGCTCCGCATGGCGTTCGCCCGGCCGCGGCGCGCGCGAGGTGAACGAGATCGACAGCGCGATCTGCGGATCGCGCGCCAAGGTGGCGTTGACGATGCTGCTCTTGCCGGCGCCGGAAGGGGCCGCCACGATGTAGAGAGTGCCGCGCATGTTCTTGGGAATGGGGAGTCGGGAATGGGGAATGGGAACAGCGCCGAGCCGGGCTGGGGGTGAATCGTACCCGCTTTGACGATTCCCCATTCCCGATCGCCCATTCCCGGCTACTCGAGGTTCTGCACCTGCTCGCGGATCTGGTCGATCAGCACCTTCAGTTCCACCGCGGCGTTGGAGGTGCGGCTGTCCACCGACTTCGAGCCCAGGGTGTTGGCCTCGCGGTTGAACTCCTGCAGCAGGAAGTCCAGGCGCCGGCCCGCCGGTTCCGGCTGGCGCAGGACGCGGCGCAGTTCCTTGATATGGCTGCCGAGCCGGTCCAGTTCCTCGTCCACATCGAGCTTCTGCAGCCACAGCACCAGTTCCTGCTCGGCGCGGCCGGGATCGACCGGATGCGGCAGATCGGCCAGGCGCGCCGCCAGCTTGGCGCGCTGGCCGTCGCGGATGGCGGGGATCAGCGTGCGCACCTCGCCGGCGATGCGTTCCACCGCATCGACGCGCTCGACGATGGCCGCGGCCAGCTTGCCGCCCTCGCGCTCGCGCGCGGCGACGAACTCGGCCAACACCTCGTCCAGCAGTTCCAGCGCCTGCGCCTGCAGCGCCGCCGGATCGGCCGTCTGCCCCTGCAGCACGCCGGGCAGCTGCAGCAGGTCGACGAACTGCACCTGCATCTGCGGGAAACGCACTCCCAGCCGTTGCGCAAGCACACCCAGCTGCTCGACCAGGGCCTCGTTCACCGCCAGGGTCTGCGCTGCCTCCGGCGCGCGCAGGCGCAGCATCAGGTCGAGCTTGCCGCGGCTGATCCGCGCGGCGACGCGTTCGCGCAGTTGCGGCTCCAACGCGCGCAGTTCTTCCGGCAGGCGGACGCCGACTTCCAGGAAACGGTGGTTGACCGAGCGCAGCTCGCATCCCAGCGTGCCCCAGGGAGTGATGCGCTCGGCGCCGGCATAGGCGGTCATGCTGCGGATCATGCGGTGTTCCGGTGCGGACAGGGGGCGAATGTTAACCTAGCGCCCTTTCCTGCCTCACCGACGCGGTCACAGGCCGCGCACGGCCCCGCCCTTCCCGGAACCCCTGCATGTCCTTCTCCCGTCCCAGCGGCCGCACGGCCGATCAGTTGCGCCCGGTCCGCATCGAACGCGCCTTCACCCGCCATGCCGAAGGCTCGGTCCTGGTCAGCTTCGGCGACACCCGCGTGCTGTGCAACGCCAGCGTCGAGAACCGCGTGCCGGGCTTCCTGCGCGGCAAGGGCGAAGGCTGGGTCACCGCCGAATACGGCATGCTGCCGCGCGCCACCCACTCGCGTTCCGATCGCGAGGCCGCGCGCGGCAAGCAGGGCGGACGCACGCTGGAGATCCAGCGTCTGATCGGCCGCGCGCTGCGCGCCTGCGTCGACCGTACCGCGCTGGGCGAGCGCACCATCACCCTGGACTGCGACGTGCTGCAGGCCGACGGCGGCACCCGCACCGCCGCCATCACCGGCGCCTACGTGGCGCTGGTGGATGCGGTGAACTGGCTGCAGAAGCGCGGCGACCTGAAGAAGCCGGTGGTGCTGGGCGCGGTCGCCGCGGTCTCGGTCGGCGTGTACCGCGGCATGCCGGTGCTGGACCTGGACTACGCCGAGGACAGCGACTGCGACACCGACATGAACGTGGTGATGAACGATGGCGGCGGCTTCATCGAGCTGCAGGGCACCGCCGAGGGCCACGCCTTCCGCCGCGACGAACTGGACGCGCTGCTCGGCCTGGCCGAGCGCGGCATCGGCGAACTGCTGGCGGCACAGCGCGCCGCCCTGGCGCAATGAACCGGCGCCTGGCCCTGGTCACCCTGGTGGTGGCCGACTACGACGAGGCCATCGCCTGGTACACCGGCAAGCTGGGCTTCCAGGTGCTGGAGGACGTGGACCAGGGCCACAAGCGCTGGGTCGTGGTCGGGCCCGGCGATGCGCGCGGCGCGGCGCTGCTGCTGGCGCGCGCCAGCGACGACGCGCAGCGCAGCCGCATCGGCGACCAGACCGGCGGCCGCGTCGGCTTCTTCCTGCACACCGACGACTTCCAGCGCGACCATGCGGCGATGCTGGCCGCCGGTGTGGAATTCCTGGAAGTCCCTCGCCACGAACCCTACGCCACGGTCGCGGTGTTCCGCGATCTGTACGGCAACACCTGGGATCTGCTGGAGCCCATCGCATGAAACTGGTCCTGGCCAGCAGCAACGCCGGCAAGCTCGAAGAACTGAAGGCCTTGCTCGACGACGTGGGGGTCGAGTTGATCGCGCAATCCACGCTCGGCGTCAGCGATGCCGACGAGACCGGCCTGACCTTCGTCGAGAACGCGCTGCTCAAGGCGCGCCACGCCGCCCGCGTCACCGGCCTGCCAGCGCTGGCCGACGACTCCGGCATCTGCGTGGACGCGCTGCATGGCGCACCGGGGCTGTACTCGGCGCGTTACGCCGGCGAGCACGGCAACGCGCAGGCCAACATCGACAAGCTGCTGGACGCGCTGCGCGATGTGCCCGATGCGCAGCGCGGCGCGCATTTCTACTGCGTGCTGGTGCTGCTGCGGCATGCCGAGGATCCGCAGCCGCTGCTGGTGGAAGGCCACTGGCGCGGCCGCATCGCGCATGCGCGTGCCGGCACCGGCGGGCATGGTTACGACCCGGTGTTCCTGGATCCGGACCACGGCCAGACCGCCGCCGAGATGCCGCTGGCGCTGAAGAACCGCATCAGCCACCGCGCCCTCGCCCTGCAGCAGCTCAAGCAGCGCCTGGCGGACCATCTTGCGGCGCATCCCGCCGAGTGACCGCGCCGCGCGCAGGCACCGGGCCAGTCAGGACACCGCGGCGCGCGCAGACTGCCCTGCGCCGCTGCGCCGCTGCGCCAAGCCCTGAACCCTCCAGCGCCCGCACCGCCCGCATCTCCGTTTCCAGATTCCCGCCCGCCATGCCGCACGCCCACGACCATTGCCAGCATCCGCCCGGCACCGCCTGCCCGGATCCGTCCGCGCACGCCAACACCCCGGCGCTGGTGCCGCCACCGCTGTCGCTCTACGTGCACCTGCCGTGGTGCGTGCGCAAATGCCCGTACTGCGATTTCAACTCGCACGCGGCCAAGGGCGCGCTGCCGTTCGACGCCTACGTGGATGCGCTGATCCGCGACCTGGACCAGGACCTGCCGCTCGTCTGGGGCCGCGTGGTCAACAGCGTGTTCTTCGGCGGCGGCACGCCCAGCCTGTTTCCGCCAGAGGCGATCGATCGTTTCCTGCAGGCGGCCAGCGCCCGGCTGCGCTTCGCGCCGAGCCTGGAGATCACCCTGGAGACCAACCCCGGTACCGCCGAGCACGGCCGCTTCGACCGCTACCTGGCGGCCGGGGTGAATCGTCTGAGCTTCGGCATCCAGAGCTTCGACGACGCGGCCCTGCAGCGGCTGGGCCGCATCCACGACGGCGCCGAGGCCGAGCGTGCGGTGAAGCTGGCGCAGGACGCCGGCTACGCCAATGTCAACCTGGACCTGATGTACGCGCTGCCGCAGCAGACCCTGGCCGAGGCCGAGCGCGACATCGTGCAGGCGCTGGCGCTGCAGCCGACCCACATGAGCCACTACCAGCTCACCCTGGAACCCAACACCGTGTTCGCCGCGCGGCCGCCGCAGGGCATCCCCGAGGACGACGACGCCTGGGACATGCAGGAGCGCTGCCAGGCGCTGCTGGCCGAGGCCGGCTACGCGCAGTACGAGGTCAGCGCCTACGCGCGCGCCGGCTACCGCTGCGCGCACAACCTCAACTACTGGACCTTCGGCGACTATCTCGGCATCGGTGCCGGCGCGCACGGCAAGATCAGCTCCGGCGCCGAACAGAACATCCTGCGGCGCTGGAAGCACAAGCATCCGCAGGCGTTCCTGGACGCGGCGGGGATGCCGGCGGCGATCGGCGGCGACGAGTGGATCGCGCCGGAGCGGCGCCCGTTCGAGTACATGCTCAACGCCCTGCGCCTCAACGACGGCTTCGCGCTGCGCGACTTCAGCGCGCGCACCGGCCTGCCGCTGCAGGCGATCGCCCCGGCCCTGGCCACCGCACAGGCCCGCGACTGGCTGCGGGTGGACGCCGGCCACGCCGTGCCGACCGAGCTGGGACGGCGGTTCACCAACGACGTGATCGCCCTGTTCCTGCCCTGAGCCGCGCCGCCCGCCTTGGTTGCGGCGGCGGATCGTGCTACATACCGCGCAGAAAAGTATAACGGCGATCACAGGATGCCCCTGTCTGCGACCATGTCGGCCCCACCAGCGACGCTTGCCAGCGCCGCCCTGCCGGCGCGCGTGCGCGACATCCTGCTGGCCTTGAACAGCCTGCTGTGGCAGGCCCTGGAACTGCCGCTGCAGGCGACCCTGGACGAGCTGGAGCAGGACCTGCTCGAGCAGGCCGGGCGCGCCCGCAATGGCCAGGTGCAACAGGACCTGTTCCAGGAGGCGCAACGCGCGCGCGCGCAATGCGGGCGCTTGGCGCCGTTCTACCAGGCGCAGCTGGAAGCCGGGCTGGCCAGGATCCGCAGCCCCTTGGCGACGGCCGCTGCGCCGCGCGCAGCCAAGGCAGGTGCCGCGCAGATGCTGACCCTGGTCGCCGACGTGGATATCGACCGCGACATCGTGCTGCACGAGATCGCCCGCCGCGAGGCGATCCGCTGCAATATCCCGCTGCAGTTGCTCGGCCAGCGCTTCGGCGTGCTGGCGGCGCGGCCCGCCTTCGAGATCGAGCAACTGCCGCTGGGACCGCACGCGCTGTGCCGGCTGCTGCGCACCGCCGGCGAAGCGTTGGGCCTTGGCCTGGACACGCAATTGGCGCTGTATCGCGCCTTCGAACGGCAGGTGCTGGCGCGCTACGGCGAGATGGTGGAACGGGCCAATGTCCTGCTGACCCACGCCGGGGTGCTGCCCGGCCTGATCTATCTGCCCTACGTGGCGCGCAGCACCAATGTCGACCCGGGCACGCGGCGCGCGGCGCGCATGCCCGGCGCCGCGGTGCCGCCCGCTGCCGGCAGCGGCCCCCGCGGGAACGCCAGCGCTCCTGGTCAAGCCGCACCCGCCATGGGCGTGCCGCCGGGGCCTGCCGCGACGGCACCGCTGCCGCCAGCGGGCGCGGCAGCCGGCGCCGCGGAATCGGCCGCCAGCGGCCCGGACCTGGCCACCCTGCGCCAGTTGCTGACCGCGGCGCGCGCCAAGGCCGTGCCCGCCGCGGCGGCGCCCACGACTGAGACCGCCGGTGCCGCCGCGCTTCCGGCGCGGCCGGCGAGCGCCGCCGGTGCGGCCCCGGTGCCGACCGCCAGCCTGTTGGAGGCCCTCGGCGAACTGCAGGCGCAGCCGCCGGCCCACAGCACCCTGGGCGGGCTGCGCGGACGCCGCCACCTGCGCGACGTGCAGACCGCCTTGTTGCAGGCGCTGCGCGCCACCCACGGCGCGCAGGCGACCCTGGCAGCACAGCAGGCCGACACCTTCGACCTGCTCGGCCTGCTGTACGGCGAGATCGAGCGCGAGGTACGCCCCGACGCGCCGGCCGCGGCGCTACTGGAACGCCTGCAGGTGCCGCTGGTGCGCGCCGCGCTGCAGGATCCGGCGTTCTTCGCGCGCAGCCGGCACCCGGCGCGGGAACTGCTCAATGCCGTCGCCGAATCCGGCGCCACCTGGCTGGGCGAAGAGGACAGCGATCCGACGCTGCTGCTCAAGCTCAACCAGGCCGTGGACCGCGTGATCGAGGAGTACGAAGGCGACGAGACCGTCTTCGAGCAGGCCCACCAGGAGATCCAGGCGCAGCAGCGCAGCCTGGCGCACAAGGCCGAGATCGCCGAGCGCCGGCACGTCGAGGCCGCGCGCGGCAAGGAACGGCTGGAGCTGGCCAAGCAGACCGCGACCGCCACCCTGGAGGCGCTGTGCAGCGCCCAGCAACCGCCGGGTTTCGTGCAGACCCTGCTGCAGCAGGCCTGGTCCGACGTGCTGGTGCTGACCCTGCTGCGTCAGGGCGAGGACTCGGAGACCTGGCGCGAGCGCATCGGCCTGGCCGAGCGCATCGCCGAGGTCACCTGCCGCAGCGAGGGCGCCTCCGATGCCGCCCTGGCCGAGCGCGTGGGCCAGGCGCTGCTGCAGGTGGGCTACCACCAGCAGGAAGCCGAGGCCATCGCCCGCCGCCTGTCCACGCCCGGCGGCACCGACGCCACCACCTCGCGCACCGAACTCAGCGTGCGGCTGAAGGCGCGCACCCGCCTCGGCGAGCAGGGCGAGGACGGCGAGCGCCCCTCGCTGCCGCCGCGCAACGAGGCCGAACAGGCCGCGTATGCGCGGTTGCGCACGCTGCCGTTCGGCACCTGGTTCGAATTCGTCGTCAACCAGCAAGGCGACCTGAAGCGGCAACGCCTGTCCTGGTACAGCCCGATCACCGAGCGCGCGTTGTTCGTCAACCAGCGCGGGCAGAAGGCCGCCGAACACACGCTCGACGGATTGGCGCGGCTGCTGGCGCAGGGACAGGCGCGCATCGTCAGCGAGGACCGCGCCCGCCTGATCGACCGCGCCTGGCAGGCCGCGGTGCGCGCGCTGCGCACCCTGGCCGGCGTTCACGCCGCCGACGACGCCATGGAGGGCGCATGAGCGCAGACGCTCGCCGATCGCCGCGCCTCCAGGTTCCGGACATGGTGCCGGTGCTGGACCTGATGGAAGACGCCGTGGTCGGCCGCCTCGGCAACGTCTCCGAACACGGCATGCTGCTGCTCGCCTCGGCACCGCTGCACGAGGACGCGCTGTACCAGTTGCGCTTCGCGATACCGCACGCCGACCGCGACGTGCAGATCGATATCGGCGCGCACCTGTTGTGGAGCGAACCCTCGCACGCACCGGGCCAGGCCTGGGCCGGCTTCCGCTTCCTGACCATTTCCCCCGCGCATCGCGACCTGTTGCGGCAGTGGATCGACGCTGCGACCGGCGGCTAGCGGGATCAACCTCGCAGGTGCCGCTACTGATCCCTGTGACGGGATCAGCCGCGACCGGCATTCCCGGGAACGCCTAGGTCGCGGTTGAAGCCGCTCCTGCGACGGCCATTCGCGACCGTTGCGCGATCGGCCGCAAAGAGTCTCCGGCGGATCGACAAAGCCCCGCATCGCCGGCGTAGCTTCAGCATCGCATGCCATGCATAGACCATCCGTGCACGTCCACACGCCTGCATCGTTTCCGGCACACTTGGCGCCCCCGTTTCCGCATCGCCGAACGAGTCCGCCGCCATGCCCCAGCACGATCCAAGCGCCCTGTATCCCGACCACCTGCGCACCCTGACCCGACGCGCCGACGAAGCGCTGGCGCGCGGTGGCTTCGACCACCTGCTGGTCCCGAGCGGCACCCTGCACTACCAGGTATTCGACGATCGCGACTATCCGTTCGCGGTGAACCCGCAGTTCAAGGCCTGGCTGCCGCTGACGCGGGTGCCGCACAGTTGGCTGGTGTACACGCCGGGGCGCCGTCCGCAGGTGATCTTCCACCAGCCGCGCGACTACTGGCACGTGGTGCCGGATGCGCCCAGCGGCTGGTGGGTGGACCACTGCGACATCCATCTGATCCGCACCCCGGACGAGGCGCTGGCGCTGCTGCCGGATGCCGCGCGCAGCGCGATCCTCGGCGAGCCACAGAGCGCGCTGGGCGCCTACGTGCCGAACAACCCGCCGGCGGTGCTGGACTACCTGGAATACCACCGCGCCTACAAGACGCCGTACGAGCTGGCACTGATGCGCCAGGCGCAGCACTCGGCGGTGCGCGGCCATCGCGCCGCCGAGGCCGCGTTCCGCGACGGCCGCAGCGAGTTCGAGATCCACATGGCCTACTGCGCCGCGGTCGGCCAGGACGCGAACGAACTGCCGTACGGCAACATCGTGGCGTTGAACGAACACGGCGCCGTGCTGCACTACACCGAACTGCAGCGGCAGGCGCCGACGCCGCTACGCAGCTTCCTGATCGACGCCGGCGCCTCGGCACACGGCTACGCCAGCGACATCACCCGCACCTACGCAGCCGATTGCGACAGCGAGTTCCAGGCGCTGATCGACGCGGTGGACGCCGCGCAGCAGCGCATGGGCCAGCACGTTCGCGCCGGCGTCGACTACCGGCAACTGCACCTGGACGCGCACCTGGCGCTGATGGGCGTGCTGAAGGACGCCGGCGTGCTCACCGTGTCGCCGGAAACCGCGGTGGCCACCGGCGTCAGCGCCGCATTCTTCCCGCACGGCCTGGGACACCCGATCGGCCTGCAGGTGCACGACGTCGCCGGTTTCGCCGCCAGCGACCGCGGCGGCCGCATCGAACGCCCCGACGGCCATCCCTACCTGCGCATGACCCGCACCCTGGAACCAGGCATGGTGGTGACGATCGAGCCGGGCCTGTACTTCATCGACATGCTGCTCGACGACCTCAAGCAGGCCGGCCATGGCGGCAGCGTCGACTGGGCGCGGGTGGAGCAGTTCAAGCCCTACGGCGGCATCCGCATCGAGGACGAAGTGGTGTGCACCGAGGACGCACCCGAGAACCTGACGCGGCCGGTGTTTGCGGCGGCGGCCTGAGCCGCCGCCGCGGGATTGGGGATTCGGGATTGGGGATTGGCTAAAGCGGGCGGCGCCACGCCGGCAAGAAACGCCAGGGATCCGGCCCGCTCTGCGTCCAGGATGATAGGTCCGCGCTCTGGCCGCCGCGGTTACCTCATCCCGAATCCCGAATCCCCAATCCCGGCTCCCCAGCCATCCACGCCTCGATCTCCTCGGCGCTGCGCGCCAGGGCATCGGTGAGCACGCGATGGCCGTCGTCGGTGATCAGCACGTCGTCCTCGGTGCGGATGCCGATGCCCCGCCACTTCGGGTCCACGTCCTTGTCGTCCGGCGACACGTACAGGCCGGGTTCGATGGTGAACACCATGCCCGGTTCGAGCAGGCGCGATTCGCCGGCCAGCCGGTAGTCGCCGACGTCGTGCACGTCCAGGCCCAGCCAGTGCCCGGTCTTGTGCCGGTAGAAGCGCCGGTAGTCGCCGCTGGCCAGGTTCTGCTCGACGCTGCCCTTGAGCAGGCCCAGCCGCAGCAGGCCTTCGGTCAGGGTCTGCACCGCGGCCAGGTGTCCGGCCTCGTAGGCCACGCCCGGGCGCGCCTGCGCCAGCGCGGCGGCATGCGCGGCACCGACCAGGTCGTGCAGCGCGCGTTGTTCGGCGCTGAAGCGGCCGTTGGCCGGGAAAGTACGGGTGATGTCGGCGGCATAGCCGCGGTATTCGGCGCCCGCATCGACCAGCACCAGGTCGCCGTCGCGCAGGCGCGCGGCGTTGGCGCGGTAATGCAGCACGCAGGCGTTGTGGCCACTGCCGACGATGCTGCCGTAGGCCGGCCAGGCGTCGCCGGCGCGGAATTCGCGCTCGATCTCGGCCTGCAGTTGGTACTCGTGCACGCCCGGGCGCGCCAGCCGCATCGCCGCACGATGTCCGGCCACGCTGAGGTCGGCGGCCACCTGCATCAGCGCGATCTCGTCGCGCGACTTGAACAGGCGCTGCTCGTGCAGCAGATGGCCCAGTTCCAGGAACTCGTGCGGCGGCTGCGCGCCGTGCCGCACCTGCTCGCGCACACGCTTGACCCAGCCGATCAGCTTCAGGTCGAAATCGACGTCGCGGCCGAAGTGGTAATACACCCGCGAGCGGCCTTCCAGCAGCCCGGGCAGGATCTCGTCGAGGTCGTCGATCGGATAGGCATCGTCCATGCCGTAGCGCTCGACCGCGCCTTCCTGGCCCGCCCGCGGGCCGTCCCAGGCTTCGCGCTCGGGGTCGCGTTCGCGACAGAACAGCAGCGCCTCGCCGTGGCGGCGACCCGGCACCAGCACCAGCACCGCGTCCGGCTCGGCGAACCCGCACAGATACCAGAAGTCCGAATCCTGCCGGTACGGGTAGTGCGTGTCGTGGCTGCGCACCCGCTCCGGTGCGCTGGGCAGCACCAGGATGGCCTGCTCGCCGGCCATGTCCATCAAATGACGGCGCCGGCGCACGTACTCGCCGGAGGAAATCCCGGTGAGCCGCTTCATCAGTTCAGGCGCTGCCGGTGGCGCGGGCCGAGCACGCAGTCGCTGTGCAGCAGCAGCACCGCCACGCGCACGAACTCCTCGATCTCGGCCAGCGCGTCCTCGTCCTCGTCGCCGCTGTCGAAATCGTCGGCGCTGGCCTGGGCCAGGCGCGCCACGTCCTGCAGCGCCTCCTGCCCTTCCTCGGACAGTGGCGGCGCAGCCCCTGCGGCCAGGCCGAAGCCGCCGAGAAAGCCGCGGCACCAGTCGAACAGCGCGTCGGCGCGCTCGGGCAGCGGCGCGCCTGCATCGGCCAGCACCAGGTCGAAGCCGAAATCGCGGTCGTTCAGTTGCGCGGTCGTGGCCTCGCGCAGGCGGTCCAGCGCATCGCCGGGGCGCGGCGCGGCGAGGCTGGCGTCGGCGAGCACGGCCGCCGGCCATGCCGGCAATTCGGCGCCGCCGCCGGCCAGCCAGCCGCACAGGCCGCCGTGCAGTTCGGCTGCCGACGCAGCCAGGCCAAGCGTCCGGCTGGCATCGGCGATCTGGTCGGCAGTGGGAAGTTCGGTCATGGAGCAAGCCTGTCGGGCGCTGGCCGCGGGCCTGTCGAGGCCTGCGGCGGAATCGGGACTGCGCAGTGTAGCAACCGCGTATGCGCCGCCGCTTGTGGTGGCTTCCGGCACGCGCCTACACTCCACCACCCGTTCTTTGACAGAAGTCACTTTCCGCCATGCCATTGGAGCACGTTGCTGCAGGAGCTGCGGAAAGAACCGGCCTCGCCTTGTTCGGCGAGACCTTGCTGGCCGCATGGCCGCTGGTCGCGCTCGCCGCGCTGGCGGCCGGCGGGGTGGCGGCGCTGTTCGCGCTGCGTTCGCGTCGGCGCCTGCGCGAGCAACTGCAACGGCACGCGCAACTGCAGCAGCGCGACCAGCACCTGAAGCTGGCGCTGTGGGCCTCGGGCGAACACTTCTGGGATTACGACCTGCAACAGCGCAGGTTGCGGCTGATGCGCGCCGACGAGGCCACGCCGCACGCGCAGGACATCGGCCTGGTGATCCGCGAGAACGAGCCGCTGCGGATCCATCCCGACGACGTGCAGCAGGCGCGGCAGGTGCTGCAGGAACACCTGCAGGGCCTGACCGCGATCTACACCGCCGAGTACCGGGTGGACCTGGCCGGCGACGGGGTCTGGCACTGGGCGCGGGTGCGCGGCCGCGTGGTCGACTACGACGCCAGCGGCGCGCCGCGCCGCCTCGCCGGCACCGCACGCGACATCACCTCGCACCGCCAGGCCGACCTGGAACGGCGCATCGCCGCCGAAGTGCTGCGCAGCATGGGCGAGGCGGTCGCCGTGCTCGACGAGGACCGCCGCTTCATCTCGGTCAACCCGGCCTTCACCCGCATCACCGGCTACAGCGAGCGCGAGGTACTAGGCCAGCCGATGGCGCTGATCGACCACGCGCCGGAAACGCCGGCGGCCCCGGTGGCCGACCACGGCCGGCACTGGCGCGGCGAGGCCTGGAAGCGGCGCAAGGACGGCCAGGAGATCCTCTGCCACCTGCGCCGCAATACCGTGGTCGACGCCGACGGCCGCCAGAGCTTCCAGGTGGTGGTACTGGAAGACATCACCGAGCAGAAGCGCGCCGAGCAGGAACTGCGCTATCTGGCCAACTACGACACGCTGACCAGCCTGCCCAACCGTGCGCTGCTGTCCGAACGCCTGGCGCGGGCGATCGTGCGGGCGCGGCGCCAGGCCGGCTCGGTGGCGGTGCTGTTCCTGGACCTGGACCGCTTCAAGGACATCAACGATTCGCTCGGCCACGCGGTCGGCGATCGCGTGCTGCGCGCGGTGGCTGAACGCCTGCAGCAGGCGGTGGGACCGCAGCACACGGTGGCGCGCCTGGCCGGCGACGAATTCACCGTGGTGGTCGAGGACATCGTCAGCCAGGGCGAGGCCGAGGCGGTGGCCGCCCGCGTGCTGGCCGCGTTCGAGGCGCCGCTGCGGCTGGACGAACGCCGCGAGGTCGCGGTCTCCACCTCCATCGGCATCTCCCTGTTCCCGCAGCACGCGCTGCTGCCGAGCGAGTTGCTCAAGCACGCCGATACCGCGATGTACCAGGCCAAGGCCGCCGGGCGCCGCAACGCGCAGGTGTACTCGGCGCGCATGGACGAGGCCACCCGTCACCGCGCCACCCTGGCCAGCACGCTGCGCAAGATCCCGCTGGATCAGGAACTGAAGCTGGTCTACCAGCCGCGCTACTCGCTGCGCACGCAGCGGGTGGTCGGCGTGGAAGCGCTGCTGCGCTGGCACAGCGCCGATTTCGGGCCGGTCTCGCCGAGCCAGTTCATCCCGCTGGCCGAGGAGACCGGGCTGATCCTGGAGATCGGCGAATGGGTGCTGCGCCAGGCCTGCGGCGCGCTGCGCGACTGGCGGCGGATGGGGCTGACCGACCTGTGCATGTCGGTGAACGTCTCGGCGATCCAGCTCGAGCGCGGCAACCTGCCGGAACTGATGGCCGGGATCCTCGCCGAAACCGGCGTGCCGGCCGCCAACATCGAACTGGAACTGACCGAGAGCGTGGTGATGTCGCAGGTCGGCAAGAACGCCGAGCTGCTGCGCGCCTGCCGCAAGCTGGGGCTGACCCTGGCCATCGACGACTTCGGCACCGGCTATTCGTCGCTGGCCTACCTGAAGCGGCTGCCGATCAACACCCTGAAGATCGACCAGGAATTCATCGGCGACCTCACCCGCGACCCGGACGACGAGGCGATCACCAGCACCATCATCGCGATGGGCCACTCGCTGGCGCTGAAGGTGGTGGCCGAGGGCGTCGAGGACGCCGGGCAGCTGGCGTTCCTGCGCGCGCACGGCTGCGACGAGATCCAGGGCCACCTGGTGGCGCCGGCGCTGGAGCCGGACGCCTGCCTGCGCCTGCTGCAGCAACCGCTGCGGCTGCCTGCCTGAGCGCCGGCCATGGCGCCGCCGCGCGGCGTCTTGACCGCCCCTCGGGCGCATGCCTATCGTGAGCGCCATGGACAGTCCTGACGCCCTCGCCGAGCTTCGCGCCCTTGCCGCACGCGTGGAAACGCTGGTCGAGCGCTGTCAGCGCCTGTCCGACGAGAACCGCAGCCTGCGCCAGCAGCAGGAACACCTGATCGGCGAGCGCTCGCAGTTGCTGACCAAGAACGAACAGGCGCGTTCGCGCGTGGAAGCGATGATCGCCCGGCTGAAGTCCCTGGAGCAGCACACGTGAGCGAGCCGGTCAGCGTCCGCATCCTCGACCGCGAATACACCGTTGGCGTCGAGGCCGAAGAACGCGATGGCCTGCTCGCCGCCGCGCGCCTGCTCGATGCGAAGATGCGCGAGGTGCGCGGCAGCAACCGCATGGCCGCGGTGGACCGCGTCGCCGTGCTCGCGGCGTTGAACCTGGCGCACGAGTTGCAGCAACTGCGCGACGAACAGGGGCAGCGCGAACGCGAGATGGCGCGCACACTCGCCGATCTCAATCGGCGTCTGGACAGCGTGGTCGATACGACGCGCTGATCCGCACGTGGCGCTGCGATCATCAACGTGAATTGCAACGTACCGAACGACCGACGAACGGACTAGCCAAGCGCGATCACGGCGCTATACTCCACTTGCGTTCTCTGCTGTGAACGACAGCGTGTGCAAACATTCGCCTTGTCCCTTAATGACGACCACGGGGTGGCGACGGAATCGGGAGTGCAGGTCCGCCTCGTAGCGGGAAGCCCGATGATTCTCCAGCCATCCCACTTGAACCCCGGGTTCAAGGTCGTTTCGCACGCATCGTCACGGCGGAGAATGCAATTTTTCCAGGAAACGGCGCCGCAAGGCGCCGTTTCCTTTTGTGCGCCCGCAGCGTGCGCCTTCACCACGCCGTCGCCGCCGGCGCATTGCAGGTGCCACGCGTTCTCGCACCGACCGAAACCCGGGATACTGGTCGCCCCATCACGGAGATCCCGGATTGCCGACGCTCGCCCAGATCCTCGACCGCTTCGACCCCGCCGCGGGATTCGACGTCCCCGCCAGCTGGCGACAAGGCCGCACCGCCTTCGGCGGCCTGTCCGCGGCGCTGGCGCTGCAGACCGCGCTGCGCACGGCACCGTCCGCGTTGCCGCCGCTGAAGTCGGCGCACATCGGCTTCGTCGGCCCCGCCGACGGCAGCCTGCGCTTCGATGCGCAGGTGCTGCGCCATGGCAAGTCCGCCACCTCCGTGGGCGTCGATTGTCTGGCCGACGGGCAGGTCGCCCTGCGCGCGGCCTTGCTGTTCGCGCAGCCGCGGCCCAGCCGCATCGCCCATGACTTCCTGCCGGCGCGGCCGGCGGTCGTCGGTCCCGACGAAGCGACCCCGATCGCCGACAGCGCGGCGACCCCGGCCTTCGTCGCCAACTTCGACATGCGCCTGGCCGGCGGCGCGCTGCCGCTGTCCGCCGCGGCCGATCCGGAGTTGCTGGTCTGGGCGCGCCATCGCGACGCCGCCGGCGTGGACCCGAGCGTGGCCCTGGTCGCGCTAGGCGACTGCCTGCCGCCGGCCGCGATGACCTGCTTCAGCGCACCGGCGCCGGTCAGTTCGATGACCTGGAGCCTGGACTTCCCGCAACCGGCCAGCGCCGGCGACTGGTTCCTGCTGCGCTCGGCCAGCCGCCATGCCGAGGACGGCTACTCGCTGCAGGACATGCAGATCTGGGATACGGCCGGGCGGCTGGTGCTGTGGGGCCGGCAGACGGTGGCGCTCTACGCGTGATCGTCGCGGCGGCGCCCTGGTCAGTGCGCGCGCCGCCGCCGACAATAGCGGCCTCCCTCGCCACGCCCGCCCGATGACCGCCGACGACCGCGACTCCCTGCGCCAGGACCTGCGCGCGCGCCGCCGCGCGCTCACCGCGCCCGTGCGCCTGGCCGCCGCCGATGCCTTGGCACAGCGACTGCTGGACCTGCCGTTCGCGCCGCAGCACGGCCATGTCGGCGGCTACTGGGCGATGGACGGGGAGATCGCCCTGCACCGCTGGCAACTGTCGCTGCCGGAGGCGGTGCAGTATTGCCTGCCGGTGCTCAGCGGCGACACCCTGCGCTTCGCGCCGTGGCGCCCCGGGCAGCCGCTGCGCGCCAACCGCTATGGCATCCCCGAACCCGACGTCGACCCGGCCACAACCCTGGCGCCGGAGCAGATGGCGCTGGTGGTGACGCCGCTGGTCGGCTTCGACACCGCCGGCGGCCGCCTGGGCATGGGGGGCGGCTGGTATGATCGCAGCTTCGCTTTCCGCCAGCGGCAGGCTCCGCCGCCCTGGCTGGTCGGGGCCGCCTTCGACGCGCAACAGGTCGCGGCTTTGCCGCTGGCGGCCTGGGACGTGGCGCTGGACGCGGTCTGCACCGAATCCCTCACCCTGTCGACCGCGCCCGATTCCCCCGCATGACCGCACGCACCCGCTATTGGCTGATGAAGTCCGAACCGGACGCCTTCTCGATCGACGACCTGCAGCGGGTCGGCACCGAGCCCTGGAACGGCGTGCGCAACTACCAGGCGCGCAACTTCATGCGCGACGGCATGAAGGTCGGCGACGGCATCCTGTTCTACCACTCCAACTGCAAGGTGCCGGGCATCGTCGGCGTGGCGCGCGTGGCCAGCCAGGCCTATCCCGACGCCACCCAGTTCGACCCGTCTTCCGACTACCACGACCCCAAGGCCACCCCGGAGCAACCGCGCTGGTACCTGGTGGACGTGGCGTTCGAGCGCAAGCTGGCGCGCACCATCGCCCTGGACGAGATCAAGCAGCACGCCGACGCGCTGGGCGAGGGCTTCCCGCTGGTCGCCCGCGGCAACCGCCTGTCCGTGTTCCCGGTCAGCGCCGCGCAGTGGAAGCTGCTGCTTTCGCTCGAATAGCCGGGATTCGGGAGTGGGGATTGGGGATTCGCCCGGCCCCATCCGCCGACCCGCTTTTCACGAATCCCCAATCCCGAATCCCCACTCCCGAGCTCTCCAAATGTCAGAAGCCAAGCGTCTTGCCGCCGAGAAAGCCATCGACTACGTCCAGGACGGGATGATCGTCGGCGTCGGCACCGGTTCCACCGTCGCCTATTTCATCGACGCGCTCGGCCGCATCGGCCACCGCATCAAGGGCGCGGTGTCCAGTTCCGAGCAGAGCACCGCGCGCCTGCGCCAGCACGGCATCGAGGTGCTGGAGCTGAACCACACCGGCAACCTGTCGCTGTACGTGGACGGCGCCGACGAGTGCGATCCGAACAAGTGCCTGATCAAGGGCGGCGGCGCCGCGCTGACCCGCGAGAAGATCATCGCCGAGGCCAGCGAGCGCTTCATCTGCATCGTCGACCCGAGCAAGCAGGTGCAGACCCTGGGCGCGTTCCCGCTGCCGATCGAAGTGATCCCGATGGCGCGCAGCCTGGTCGCCCGCGAGATCCTGGCGCGCACCGGCGGCCAGCCGGTCTGGCGCGACGGCGTGATCACCGACAACGGCAACGTGGTGCTGGACGTGCACCACCTGTCGATCACCGACCCGGTGGCGCTCGAGCGCGAACTGAACCAGATCCCGGGCGTGGTCTGCGTCGGCCTGTTCGCACGCCGCCCGGCCGACGTGGTGATCGTCGGTGGCGAGCCGCCGCGCGTCCTGTAGGACGCGCGCTGTCGCGCGCGTGGGATTGGGGATTCGGGATTGGGGATTCACAAAAGCGAGAACCCCGGCTCTGGCGGATCCCCAATCCCGACTCCCCGCTCTTGACGCCACGCGCACCTTGCAACAAGGTGCGCGCTGTCCTCCCTGCCCTGGTCCGCCCATGTCCCTCTTCCGCGCGCTCTGCGTCCTTCTCCTGCTTGCCCTCAGCGGTTGCGCCAGCGCCGGTGGCGACCATTGGGTGGAATTGGGCGGACATCGCTACGAAGTGGAACTGGCGCAGAACGATGCGACGCGCGCGCGCGGGCTGATGTTCCGCGACCAGATGGAAACCGACCACGGCATGCTGTTCATCCACGACCGCGAGGAACCGCAGGCGTACTGGATGAAGAACACCAAGATCCCGCTGGACATCCTGTACTTCGACAACCAGCGCAAGCTGGTGGCGCAGCAGCGCGACGTGCCGCCGTGCTCGGCCGGCGACGCCTGCCCGCCCTACCCGAGCAACGCGCCGGCGCGCTACGTGCTCGAACTCAACGCCGGCCAGGCCGAGCAGTTGAAGCTGCAGGACGGCACCGAACTGCGTTTCGGCCCGGGAATTCCGCAGGGCCACTGACCCGTCAACGGTGCCGGCGGCGTCGGGAAAAGGCCCCGCGACCACGGCGCTGAACCCGACACCGCTGTCGGGAACGGCCGGACTTGATCGGACCCGGCTTTGCCGCCAGTCTTGGGCCATGGCCGCCCCATTGACATTGCCGAGCTGGAATACCCTGGCCGCACTGGATGACGATGCCCTGCCGCTGCTGGCGACCGCGCTGCTGATCGCCCGCGACGAATATCCGGAGCTGGACGCCACCCATTACGACACCCTGGCGCAGAGTCATGCCGACCACCTGCGGCACGAGGTGGCGATGATCGAGCAGTGGCCGCTGAAGATGGCGGCGATCAATCGCCACCTGTTCGAAGAACTGGGCTATAGCGGCAACCACGACGAGTATTACGACCCGCGCAACAGCTACATGAACCAGGTGTTCGAGCGCCGCCTGGGCAACCCGATCTCGCTGGCGCTGGTGCAGATGGACGTGGCACGGCGCCTGGACATCCCGCTCGACGGCGTGTCCTTCCCCGGGCATTTCCTGGTGCGCCTGCCGGTGGACGACGGCCTGCTGGTGATGGACCCGTTCAACGGCGGGCGCCCGCTGGCGGTGGAGGAACTGCGCGAGCGCGCGCGGCCGCACATGGGCGGCGAAAGCCCGGACGACCGCGCGCTGCTGCAGATCCTGGACCCGGCGCCGCACCGCGCGATCCTCGCCCGGGTCCTGCGCAACCTGCACGGCCTGTATGCCGAACGCGACGAGTGGGACCGCGCCGCACGCAGCGCCGACCGCGTGCTCAAGCTGATGCCGGACCAGCCCGAAGCCCTGCGCGACCGCGGCATGGCCTACCTGCAGATGGACTACGTCCCCGGCGCGCGCCGCGACCTGGGCCGCTATCTGCAACTGAACCCCGAGGCCTCCGACGCCTTGCCGATCCGCGAGCGCCTGGTGGAACTGAGCGCGCGAGCGCAGCGGATGCATTGACGCTGGGAATGGGGAGAGGGGAATCGGGAATGGGAAAAGCGCATGCCCTGAGGCTCAGAGGTTGCTGACCTGATCAAGCCGTCATGGATAACCGACCGAATCGATCATCGAACGTCGGCGGACATGCGGCTCTCCCGAGTATCGGCCTTGCGATCCGACCACCCGGCCTCGCGATGTCTGCCTGCCAGCCCTGAAACTGGCCGCCGCGTGAAGCCTGCAAGGCACGGGAGTCGCTGTCCCACTCCCGATTCCCCATTCTCCAATCCCAGCCGTCAATCCATCTCCACCATCTCGAAATCGTCCTTGGTCACGCCGCAGTCCGGGCAGGTCCAGGTGTCGGGCACGTCGTCCCAGCGGGTGCCGGGGGCGATGCCTTCTTCCGGCAGGCCGTCGGCCTCGTTGTAGATGAACCCGCAGACGACGCACATCCAAGTGCGATAGGTGGTGGCGCTGGCGTCGCTCATTGGATAATCGCAGGTCACAGTCGGAACGGCATTGTCCCATCGCCGCCGACGCATCGGAAGGCTTGGCCATGAACGCATCCCCGGCGCCGCGCGGCGTGTACCTGATCACCCCCGACGAGGCCGACGGCGCGCGTCTGCTGGCACGGGTGGCGCCGCTGCTGGACCAGGGCGTGACCTGGCTGCAATACCGCAACAAGCGCGCCGACGCGGCGCAACGGCGCGAGCAGGCCGCGGCGCTGCAAACGCTGTGCGCACAGGCCGGCGTGCCGCTGATCGTCAACGACGACGTCGCGCTGGCGCAGGCGGTGGGCGCGGCCGGCGTGCACCTGGGCGAGGACGACGGCGATCTGGCCGCCGCGCGCGCCGCGCTCGGGCCGCAGGCATTGATCGGCGCCTCCTGTTACGACGATCTGACCCTGGCCCGCAACGCCGCGGCGGCTGGCGCCAGCTATGTCGCCTTCGGCGCCTTCTTCCCCACCCGCAGCAAGGTCACCACGCGCCGCGCCACGCCTGACCTGCTGCGCAATGCGGCAGCGCTGGGCCTGCCGCGCGTGGCGATCGGCGGCCTCACGCCGGACAACGCGCGTCCGCTGGTGGCGGCCGGCGCCGATCTGCTGGCGGTGATCAGCGGCGTGTTCGATGCGCCCGATCCGCGCGCGGCACTGGCCGCGTACCGGGCGTGTTTCGACTGAGGCGCAAGCGCTTCCCTTCTCCCCTCGGGACCATGGCCCCCTTTTCGGGGGAAGGTGCCCCGAAGGGGCGGATGAGGGTACGGGCGCAGCCTCGTGCACCCAAACACCGCGCGTCGCTCCGCGCCGGACCCTCACCCCAACCCCTCTCCCGACGGGAGAGGGGCTAGCCGCTCCCTTCTCCCGCCGGGAGAAGGTGGCCCGAAGGGCCGGATGAGGGTACGGGCGCAGCCTCGTGCACCCAAACAGCGCGCGTCGCTGCGCGCCGCCCCCTCACCCCAACCCCTCTCCCGACGGGAGAGGGGCTTAACGCTGTTCCTTCTCCCTGTGGGAGAAGGTGCCCCGCGGGGGCGGATGAGGGCACGAGCGCAGCCTCATGCACCCAAACATCGCGCGTCGCTGCGCGCCGGACCCTCACCCCAACCCCTCTCACGGTGGGAGAGGGGCTTGAAGCAAATCCACGGCGCGGCGCCGGCTGCGGCAGGATCGACGACATGGCGCACACCGGCGGCAGCCGCGACAATAGACGGCCTCGCTCCGCGCCCGGCCGGTCGGCCCGGCCAGCATCGCCAAGGATTTCCGCTCATGTCCCATTCCCGCTCGCACGCCCTGTTCGCCCAAGCGCAATCGCTGATTCCCGGCGGCGTCAATTCGCCGGTGCGCGCCTTCAAGTCGGTGGGCGGCGAGCCGTTCTTCGTGCAGCGCGCCGATGGCCCGTACCTGTACGACGTCGACGGCAACCGCTACATCGACTACGTGGGCTCGTGGGGGCCGATGATCGCCGGGCACAACCATCCGGCGGTGCGTGAGGCAGTGCAGCGTGCGATCGGCGATGGGCTGTCGTTCGGCGCGCCATGCCCGGCCGAGGTGACGATGGCGCAGACCATCACCCGGCTGGTGCCGTCCTGCGAGATGGTGCGCATGGTCAACTCCGGCACCGAGGCCACGCTGTCGGCGGTGCGGCTGGCGCGCGGCGCCACCGGGCGCAACCGCATCGTCAAGTTCGAAGGCTGCTACCACGGCCACGGCGATTCGTTCCTGGTCAAGGCCGGCAGCGGCATGCTGACCCTGGGCGTGCCGACCTCGCCGGGCGTGCCGGCCGGCCTGAGCGAACTTACCGCCACCCTGGCCTACAACAATGCCGAGGATGCCACCGCGCTGTTCGAGGAGATCGGCCACGAGATCGCCGCGGTCATCATCGAGCCCGTGGTCGGCAACGCCAACTGCATCCCGCCGCGTCCGGGCTATCTGCAGCACCTGCGCGACCTGTGCACGCAGCACGGCGCGCTGCTGATCTTCGACGAGGTGATGACCGGGTTCCGCGTCGCCCTGGGCGGCGCGCAGGCGCACTACGGGGTCACGCCGGACCTGACCACCTTCGGCAAGATCATCGGTGGCGGCATGCCGGTGGGCGCCTATGGCGGGCGCGCCGAGCTGATGCGGCAGGTGGCGCCGTCCGGGCCGATCTACCAGGCCGGCACGCTCAGCGGCAATCCGGTGGCGATGGCCGCCGGGCTGGCGATGCTGGAACTGATCCAGGAACCGGGCTTCCACCAGCGCCTGGACGCGGCCACCGCGCAGCTGTGCGCCGGCCTGGAAGCCGCTGCGGCGGCGGCCGGCGTGGCGGTCACCACCAACCAGGTCGGCGCGATGTTCGGGCTGTTCTTCACCACCGAGAAGGTGGAGACCTATGCGCAGGCCACCGCCTGCGACACCGCCGCGTTCAACCGCTTCTTCCACGCGATGCTGGAGCGCGGTGTGTTCCTGGCGCCGTCGGCCTACGAGGCCGGCTTCGTCTCCAGTGCGCACGACCAGGACGTGCTGGAGGCCACCCTGGCCGCGGCGCGCGAGGCGTTCGCGGTGGTCGCCGCCGGCTGAGATGCCGGTGCCACGACCCTGGCATGACGACAACGCGCGGCGCCGATGGCCGGCGCCGCGCCGCTGCGCTGGATCAACCGAACACGAACTTGCCCTTCATCACCGCCCAGTGTCCCGGGAACGAGCAGAAGAAGGTGTAGTCCCCGCCCTTGCTGAGCTTGGCGGTGGAGAACTTGACCGTGTCCGACTGCCCGGCGCCGATCACCTTGGTGTGGGCGATGATCCGCGGATCGTTCTTGGGCAGGTAGTTGTCGGCCAGGCTGGAACTGGTGCCGGCATTGGCCACCGCCTGGAAATCCGGGGTCTTGGTCAGCACCCAGTTGTGGCCCATCACCGCGGCGGCGAGCTTGCCGCTGTGCTTGAGCGTCACCGCCACCTCGGTGCAATCGGCCGCGACCTTGATCTGGGTCTGGTCGTAGGACATCTGGTCGGTGCCGGTGATGGTCACCGCGCAGGTCTTGGCCCAGGCGGCAGGCGCGAACGCGAGGCCGGCAAGGACGAGCAGCAGGGATGGAAACTTGGTGTTCAAGGCGGGTTCCTCGGCAAGAAAGACAACACTGCGCCACGGCAGGTCGCGCGCGTGGCGGCGTGCCCCGACTGTCCGCCGGCCCGCGATGGCTTGTCAACGAGAAGCGATGGCGCATTGCATCATCGGCACGCGGCGGCGACCCCGCAGAGCGGCGTGAGCTTCGCTGCTCCCGCGCCACGCCAGCCGCCACTCACCCAGGCCTCCTCATGTCCGCAATGACCCGCGCGCGGCCGGCGCTGCTGCTGCTCGATTTCGACGGCGTGCTGGCGCGCTACACGCGTGCCGACCGCATCGCCACGCTGGCCGCGCACTACAGCTGCGAGGCCGCACAGGTCCGCGAGGTCCTGTTCGGTTCCGGACTGGAGACCGCCTACGACGGCGGCGAACTCGACACCGCCGCCTACCTGCAGCGATTGAGCGCGGGCCTGGGCGCCGTCGTGGACGCGGACGCGTGGATCGCCGCGCGGGTGGCGGCCAGCCGCGCCGACGCCGGTGTGGTCGCGCAGGTGCTGGCCGTCGCCGAGCGCGTGGCCATCGGCGTGCTGACCAACAACGGTGCGCTGATGGCGCAGGCGATGCCGCAGATCGTGCCCGCGCTGTTCCCGCTGCTGCACGGACGCGTGCTGTGCAGCGGCAGCCTGGGCGGGCGCAAGCCGGACGGGACGGTGTATCGGCACGCGCTGGCGCACTTCGATGTCGCCCCGCGGCAGGCGCTGTTCATCGACGACCTGTTCGTCAACGTGCGCGGCGCCCGCGCGATCGGCATGGCCGCGGAAACCGCCAGCGGCGCGCGCGCCCTGCGCCGCGCGCTGGCGCGGCACGGCCTGGGCTGAGTCGCCGGCTCAGCGCGCGGCGAGGTAGGCGCGCAGCGCGCTGCGCAAGCGCGCCAGGCCTTCGCTCAGTTCGGCATCGGTGAGGTTGAGCGCGGGCACGAAGCGCAGCACGTCCGGGCCCGCCTGCAGGATCAGCAAACCATGCGCGGCGGCGTGGTCGAGGATGGCGCCGGCCTGTCCGGCATGTGCCGGCGCCAGCACCGCACCCAGCATCAGCCCGCGGCCGCGAACCTGCGAGAACAACGCGAACTCGTCGTTGAGCGCCGCCAGGCCGGCACGCAGCGCCGCCGATTGCCGCGACACGTTGGCGGCGATCGCCGTCGAGGCCAGCTTGCGCAGCGCCACCCGCGCCACCGCCGCGGCCAGCGGGTTGCCGCCGAAGGTGGTACCGTGCGCGCCGAACTGCATGGTCTCGGCGACCTTCGGCCCGGCCAGCATCGCGCCGATCGGGAAGCCGCCGCCCAGCGCCTTGGCCAGGGTCACGATGTCGGGAGTGATCTGGTCCTGCCAGTGCGCGAACAGGGTGCCGGTGCGGCCCATGCCGCACTGGATCTCGTCCAGCACCAGCAGCGCGCCGTGGTGGTCGCACAGCGCCCGCACCTGCGCCAGGAAGCCCGGCGCCGCCGGCATCACCCCGCCCTCGCCCTGCACCGGCTCCAGCATCACCGCGGCCACATCGCCGGCGGCCATCGCCGTTTCCAGCTGCACGATGTCGTTGAAGTCGACGTAGCGGAAACCGCCGGGCAGCGGCTCGTAGCCTTCCTGGTACTTGGGCTGCGCGGTGGCGGTCACCGCGGCCAGGGTGCGGCCGTGGAAGCTGCCGCGGAAGGTGACGATCACCCGCCGCTGCGGCGGACGGCCCTGGGCGGTGGCCCACTTGCGCACCAGCTTGATCGCCGCCTCGTTGGCCTCGGCGCCGGAATTGCACAGATACGCCTTCTCCGCGAAGCGCGAGGCCACCACCAGTTCCTCGACCAGGCGCAGCGGCGGCTCGCTGTAGAACACGTTGCTGGTGTGCCACAGCTTGCCGGCCTGTTCGAGCAGCGCCGCCTGCAGGTCCGGATCGTTGTGGCCGAGCCCGCACACGGCGATGCCGGCGGACAGATCGATGTAGTCGCGTCCCTCGCTGTCCCACACCCGCGCGCCCTGGCCGCGCTCCAGCACCAGTTGGCGCGGACGGTAGATCGGCAGCGCGTAGCGTTGGCCGAGGGCGATCAGCTCCGCGGCGGAAGAAGCGGTCATCGAGGCAGTCCTGCGGGGAAAGCGCCGATTATAAGACCGCCGGCAGCGCTCGGCCGGGGACTGCCGGCCGCCGCCTGGACCGACGGGGCGGCAGGCTGCTGTGCCACACCGCCGCCGCCCGCGCGCGTGCCACAGCAACCCCGCCAGGCCGTTGCTCGACATGTGGTAGGGACTTCAGTCCCGACGCGTCAGCGCGACGGCGTCGGGGCGGAAGCCCCTCCCACAGGGGGCTCTCCGGCAGCCGCGTCGCATCCGATCAGGACGCCGCCTGCCGCGGCGCGCGCGCCCGCGACCGCAAGGCGGCTCGGGTAGCATGGGCGCATGCGATTTTTCCTCGATTCCCCGCTCGCCCCGGCGACCGAGCACGGCTGGCGGCGCCGCTGGTTCGACATCATCTATCGGCACGACACCACGCCTTCGCGCAACTTCGACCTGTTGCTGGTCGCGGCGATCCTGGCCAGCGTCGCGGTGATCCTGGTCGACAGCGTGCCGGCGCTGCACAGCCGTTACGCCGGCGCGCTGTACGTGCTGGAGTGGGGCTTCACCGTGCTGTTCACCGCCGAGTACGCCTTGCGCCTGGCCACGGTGCAGCGGCCGCTGCGCTACGCGCTGAGCTTCTGGGGCGTGATCGACCTGTTGTCGATCCTGCCCACCTACATCTCGTTTCTGCTGCCCGGT
Source organism: Xanthomonas sp. LMG 12459 (assembly GCF_009192905.1). Taxonomy (NCBI): domain Bacteria; kingdom Pseudomonadati; phylum Pseudomonadota; class Gammaproteobacteria; order Lysobacterales; family Lysobacteraceae; genus Xanthomonas; species Xanthomonas sp. LMG 12459. The sequence continues at coordinate 140,162 of NZ_NSGT01000022.1, read as the reverse complement.
GCGCAGACCCTGCTGGTGGTGCGCGTGCTGCGGGTGCTGCGGCTGTTCCGCATCCTCAAGCTGACCCGCTACGTCGAGGAAAGCAGCCTGCTGGTCGATGCGTTGTGGCGCAGCCGGCGCAAGGTGTTCGTGTTCCTGTTCACGGTGATCACCCTGGTGGTGATCTTCGGCGCACTGATGTACGTGGTCGAAGGCCCGGCCAACGGCTTCACCAGCATCCCCACCGCGATGTATTGGGCGGTGGTGACGATGGCCACGGTCGGCTTCGGCGACATCGCCCCGCTCACCCCGCTGGGCCGCGCCATCACCTCGGTGCTGATCCTGATCGGCTACAGCATCATCGCCGTGCCCACCGGCATCTACACCGCGGAACTGGCCAACAGCCTGCGCGATGCCGACCGCAGCCGCGCGCCGGATCGGCGCACCTGCGCGCACTGCGGCCTGCACGGCCACGACCGCAACGCCGGCTATTGCCGGGGCTGCGGCCAGGCGTTGCCCGAGACGGTGCCCTGAGCCCTTACCAGACGCCCGTGTTCGGCATCGACGCCCACGGCTCGGCCGGCGCCAGCGCCTCGCCCTTCTGCAGCAGCTCGATCGAGATCAGGTCCGGGCTGCGCACGAAGGCCATGCGCCCGTCGCGCGGCGGACGGTTGATGGTCACGCCGAGCGACTGCAGGTGCGCGCAAAGGGCGTAGATGTCGTCGACCTCGAAGGCCAGGTGGCCGAAGTTGCGGGCGCTGCCGTAGTCCTCGTCCGAGCCCCAGTTGTAGGTCAGTTCGACCTCGGCTTCCGGGTTCTCCGGCGCGCCGAAGTACACCAGGGTGAACTTGCCGGCTTCGTTCTCGATGCGGCGGGTTTCGTGCAGGCCCAGGCCTTCGGTGAAGAACGTGCTGGTCTTCTCCAGGTCGTGGACGCGGATCATGGCGTGCAGGTATTTCATCGTGACAGCTCCGAGAGTGGGGGATGGGACGCGCCGTACCGCGATGGCGCGCGGAAAGGGCGCATAGGGTAGCGCCGGCGGCGTGCAGGCATGGCGACGCCGCGGCGGGACCGGTTCAGCGGAAATAGCAGGCCTTCAACGGCAGCGCCGCCGCGCCCACCGCGCTGGCATCGGCGGTGGCCGCGGCCGGCAGCAGCACCGGCAACGGCCGCGCCTGGCCGCGGCGCGGCTGGTTGTCGATGCGCACGTGCGGAATCAGCCGCGTCGCCAGCTCGCGCGGCATGCGCCCGCCGAACACCACCGCCTGCGGATCGAAGATCGCCACGATCGCCGACACGATCAGCGACAGGCCCGGCGCCACCCGCGCGATCCAGCGCTCGATCGCCGGCCACGCCGGATCGTAGGCGGCCAGCAGCGCGCGGATGTCGGGCAGCGCGATGCCGTCTTCGGCCAGCAGTTGCCGCAACAGTTCCAGCGTGCCGCGCTCCAGCCCCTGCTGCGGCAGCATGCCGGCGAATTCGCCGGCGTTGCCGTGCGCGCCGCGCAGGCAGGTGCCGTCGATCACCACGCCGCCGCCCAGGCCGTAATTGAAGTGCAGATAGGCGAAGTCGCGGTACTGGCGGCCGATGCCGAGCAGGCTCTCGCCCGCCGCCGCCACCGTGCCGTCGTTGTCCACCCACACCGGCAGGCCCAGTGCCTCGGCCAGCCAGTCGCCGATCGACAGCTCGCCCAGCGCGCGCAGCGGCTCGGGCGGATTCATGTGCACACCGTCCTCGACGAAGAAACCGGTCATCGCCACCCCCGCGCCCAGGCGCGGACCCAGCCCGGCGCCGGCCGCCGCGGTCAGCGCCGCATCGGCCTCGCGCAGTTGCGCCAGCAACGCGGCCGGCTCGGTCGAGCGCAGCGCATGCTCGGCGGTGCCGCGGATCTGCCCGCTGAAATCCAGCAACGCCAGCGACAGCGCGTCGGTCGCGATCGCATAGCCGACGGTATGGCCGTAGCCGGGATTGAGCGCGATGCCCGCGCCCGGCTTGCCGCGGCCCGCGTGCGCCAGCGAGGCGCCGATCGCGACCAGGCCGCGCTCGGCCAGCGCGTCGACCAGGCGCACCGCCGACTGCACGGTCAGCCCGGTGCTGCGGCTGAGATCGGCGCGGGTGGCGGTGCCGGCCAGGCGCAGGCGATCGAGCATGTGCCGCTCGTTGTCGCTGAGATCGGCGTGGATGGCGTGGCGGGACTCGGGAAGACGCGGCAGGGCGACGGCGACTGGAGCGGGCATGGGCGGCGGTGGCATCAAGACCCGGGCAGCATAGCCGCGCCACGCGTGGTCATCGCGGCAGCGAACGCGATCGGATGGAACAGAGCGTTTGTGCAACGCGTCGCCGCGCGTAGCCGGCGCGTTGCGATCGCGGCCTCGCAACGCCCGCAACGCGCGGCCGCGGCACACCCGGCACGCACGGCCACGCCGGGTCTCAGTCCAGGAACAGATCCGGCAGCATCGGCTGCGACGGATCCAGCGCGTAGCCGGACAGGTCGTGCACGCCCGCCTCGGCCAGCACCGCGTCGTCGATCAGGAACTGGCCATAGAAACCGGCCGCCGGCCGGGTCAGCACGGCGTGCGCGGCGTCGGCCATGATCTCCGGGCGGCGGCCGTTGCCGGCCTCGACGCCAGGGATCATGTTCAGCGCCTCGGTGGCGATCAACGTGCGCGGCCACAGCGCATTGACGGCAACGCCCTGCGGGCCGAACTCGCCGGCCAGGCCCAGGGTGACGAAGCTCATGCCCATCTTCGCCAGCGTGTAGCCGGTATGCGGCGCCCACCACTTCGGGTCCAGCGACGGCGGCGGCGCCAGGGTCAGGATGTGCGGGTTGGCGCTGCGCAGCAGGTGCGGCAGGCAGGCCTGGGCGCACAGGAAACTGCCGCGCGCGTTGACCTGCTGCATCAGGTCGAAGCGCTTCATCGGCGTGTCCAGCGCACCGCGCAGCCAGATCGCGCTGGCGTTGTTGACCAGGATATCGATGCCGCCGAAGGCCTCCACCGTCGCCGCCACAGCCGCACGCACCTGCTCCTCCTCGCGGATGTCGCACTTCAGCGCCAGCGCGCGCCCACCGGCCGCCTCCACCGCCGCCGCGGCGGTGTGGATGGTGCCGGGCAGCTTGGGATTGGGCACCGCCGACTTCGCTGCGATCGCCACATTGGCGCCATCGCGCGCCGCCCGCAGCGCGATCGCCAGCCCGATGCCGCGCGAGGCGCCGGTGATTAGGAGGGTTTTGCCTTTCAGGGTCATTGGAGTGGGAATGGAGAATGGGGAACCGGGAATGGGAAAAGCTTAGCGCCTTCTCGCCGCGTGCCCGTCAGACCAGACGCACGCGGATTCCGTTTTTTCCATTCCCCATTCTCCATTCCCCACTCCCGGCCCCTCAGGGCTTCGGCCCCTGCCCCTCGTTGTCTTCCCACTTGAGCAGGCGCCGGGTGACGAAGCGATAGACCGGCTTGCCGCTGGCGAACCACAGTTCACGCACCCAGGAATGGCGCTTGAGCAGGCGCCGCTCGACCGGGGTCAGCGCGTGCGCGCAGTACATGCGCTTGTGCTTGAGCAGATGGCGCAGGTCCTCGCGCGCCAGCAGGCGCATCCAGCGCGAACGCGGCGCGCCGCGCACGGCCAGTTGGAAATCGATCAGCGCCGGGCTGCCGTCGGCCAGCACCAGCCAGTTGGCCTCCTTGGCCAGGTCGTTGTGCGCCACCCCGCGCCGATGCACCTGCTGCAGCAGGCGCCGCGCGGCGCGGAAGTAGGCCAGGTCGCCGCGCGGCGGCCGCTGGTACATCGCCGCGCCGTCCAGATAACTGCGATCCAGGAAGGTGCCGTCCCAGCCGCGCAGCTGCGGCGTCGCCGCCATGCCGTTCAGCTGCCGCAGGGCGAGCGCCTCGCGCCGCGCCAGCCACCATGCGGGCAGCCGCAGCCACCACGGCGAGGCGGTGAGGTCGCGGCGGACGAAGCGCGCCTCGCCCTCGCCCAGCAGCAGGATGCGGCCGAAGCTGTCGGCCTTGAGGATCTGGACGGTGCGGGAGGCGGGGGCAGGCATCCGGCCAGTGTAGAGCGTGCGACGCGGTTTGACGGGTCTGCGCGGTCGCCCGCCACTTCCAGGCAGGCACCTGGTCCGGTGCTGCTCACCTGGGCGTCGTGCCAGGTGCCACCGCACGCCGCGCCTGCGTGATGCCGCCGCCCTGCGAAGCGACGGCGTCATGCACCGGCCCCGGCGCGGCGGCGCTGCCATCCCCGGCACGGGACGGCGACAACGACGCGCCCGACGGCGGACTAGGTCTGCCGGGCGGCCCGGTTGCGCAAGGCCGGTCGCCCGACACGGCACCCCGGCGCTAACGGACCGTCATCGTGCTCCCTCTATACTTGCCCGATGAATGCCTCATGGACCGATGCCACGCTGGAGTGGATCGCAGCACACCCCATCCTGGCCGGCGCGGTCATCTTCGCCATCGCGTTCTGCGATGCGGTCATCATCCTCGGCACTCTGGTGCCGGCGCTGCCGCTGCTGTTCGCGATCGGCGTGCTGATCGGCCTGGGCCAGATCTCCGGCCCGTACGCGGTGGTCAGCGCCGCGCTCGGCGCGCTGATCGGCGATGCGCTCAGCTACTGGGTCGGCTATCGCTGGGGCCATCAGCTGCGCAACTACTGGCCGTTCAAGCGCTATCCGCAGTTGCTCGACCGCGGCGAGGCGATGTTTCGCCGCAACGCCTTCAAGAGCATCCTGGTGGCGCGCTACGTCGGCGCCATCCGTCCGTTCGTGCCGGCGGTGGCGGGCATGATGAAGATGCCGCTGCGGAGCTATCTGCTGCCCAGCAGCGTGGCCGCGGTGACCTGGTCGCTGCTGTTCCTGGGACCGGGCTGGCTGCTGGGCCAGGCCTACGACGCGGTGGCCGCGGTCGCCGGGCGCCTGTTCCTGGTGCTGGGCCTGCTGGCGCTGGCGCTGGGCCTGGTGTGGGCCATCGTGCTGTACGGCTACCGCTGGTCGGCCGGGCACATGGACGCACTGCTGGCGCGCGGCCTGGACTGGTCGCGCCGGCATCCGGTGCTGGGCCGCTATTCGATCGCGGTGTTCGATCCGCAGCGCCGCGAATCGGTGCCGCTGGCGATGCTGGCGGTGATGCTGCTGGCGCTGGGCTGGGGCTGGTTCGCGCTGCTGATGGTGGTGGTGGCGCACGGCGAGCCGCTGCGCCTGGACCTGGCCGTGCACGACCTGATGCTGGCCCTGCGCAACCCGCTGGCCGACTATCCGATGACCGCACTGGCCTCGCTCGGCGACTGGCAGGTGCTGCTGCCGCCGACCGCGCTGGGCCTGCTCTACCTCGCCTGGCGCCGACGCTGGATGGCCGCGGCGCACTGGCTGGCGGCGCTGGCGTTCGGCCTGGCCCTGACCAAGCTGCTCGGCACCACCGTGCACGTGGTACGGCCGCCAGCGGCCAGCAGCGGTTTCGGCTTCCCCTCGGTGGCGGTGACCATGGCCACCATCAGCTTCGGCTTCTTCGCGGTGCTGATCGCGCGCGAGTTGCCCGGGCGCTCGCGGGTGTGGCCGTACCTGCTGTCCGGCGCGGTAGTGACCCTGATCGGCTTCGCCCGGCTGTACCTGGGCGCGCACTGGCTCAGCGACGTGGTCGGCGGCATGCTGTTCGGCATCTTCTGGCTGCTGGTGCTGGGCATCGCCTACCGCCGCCGCTTCAACCGCGGGTTCTGGATGAAGCCGCTGGCCTGGCTGTTCTACGGCGGCTTCGCGATCGCCGCGCTGTGGTACGCGCCGCGCCAGCTGGAACGCAAGCTGGCCAAGTTCGAACCGCCGCCGCCGCAGGTCACGCAACTGGCGGACGCGGCCTGGTGGCAGCACGACTGGCGCACCCTGCCGTCGCGGCGCAACGAGTTCGACGACGACCAACGCTGGCCGTTGGACATCCAGGTGGCCGGGCCACTGGCGCCGCTGCAGCGCCAGCTCGAAGCGGCCGGCTGGCGCGTGCAGCCGCAGGCCGGCTGGCAGCAGGCGCTGCAGTTGCTCGACTACAAGGCCACGCCGGCGCAGGTGCCGGTGCTGCCGGCGACGCTGGACACGCGGGTCGAATCGCTGCTGATGCTGCGCCCCGGCCCGAATCCGGACGAGCTGTACGCGCTGCGCCTGTGGCCGGCGCCGGCCCGCCTGCAGCCGGGCAACGTGCCGCTGTGGCTGGGCAGCGCGCAGAGCCTGCGCTACGAACGCCACTTCAACCTGATCGGGTTGTGGCGGCCGCTGCGCGGCGCCGATCCGGCGCTCAACGCCGTGACCGAGGCGCTGCACGCGCTGCCCACGCGCAAGGACATGCACCGCCGCAGCGAGATCCCGGTGCTGCTGGTACGCAGCGAAGGCGAAGCGCCGCCGTCGCCCTGAGCGGCGGCGGCGTTACGCCTCAACCCCTCTCGAACCGATCGGTGCCACACCGGCGCTGCGCCGCGCTGCAGGCGCCGGCGGCGGGCGATGGCGGCTACTTCACCTCGACACGGATCGAACGCGAGTCGGTGGCACGGTCCTCCCAATGCCGCGAGTAGACGAGATCGATCGCGCCGCTGCCGTGATCGGTGGCCTTGAAGGTGTAGGTGACAGTGCTGGGGCAACCCATGCGACCGGTGGCGCAGGCCGTGCCGGGTGCATGCTCGATGTCGAGCAGCGCCAGCGGCGCGGGCAAGCTGCGCAAGGCCCAGGCACTGCCGGTCGACCCGTTTTCGGAGAGGGTGACCGCGAACAGTTGCCCGCGCTGCAGGGCGAACGGCTTCATCGACGGCGCCAGGCAGGTCTTGGGCGACACCTGATCGGCATTGCCGGTGACCAGGGCGATGGAACCGCGCGGGCAGTCGGCCTGGCCCGCTGCGGCAGCGGGCGCGGGCGCGGGGGACGTCTCGGCGGCGATGGCGGGCAGGCTCGGACCGCCGCCGGCGGACAGCAACAACAGCAGGAAGGAACGCTTCATACGAAGTCCTCGATCGTGCGTGGATAGGACGTCAGGCCGCCAGGGCGGGATGCCGTTGCCGGCGGCCGGGCGCGGCCGCCGATCGCTGCCAAGCGTGGCCCGCGCCTGCTAGCGGCGCGCTGAATGCCGGCTGCGGCGCGCACGTGGCCCGCCTGTGGCATGACCCATCGAGAACAACGCGCGGCGATCGTGGCGATGATGGCGCAGCGCCGCACGGATGCCGGCCGCCGCGCTCCACGTCAGGCCAGGACGGCGACACCGCCCTCGCCTGCCTCGCTCAGGGAATCCAGGCCAGCAACTGGTCCAGTCGCGCGTGCGGGTCGTCTTCCTGCAGCAGCGACAGGCGCTGGCGCTCGTCCAGCGGCAGCAGTTCGGCCATGCGCCAGCCGACCCAGGCGGCCTGGTCGAGCTGGCGCGGGCCGGCCAGCGGATACACCGCGGCGGCCTGGTCGAGAATGCTGTCGAGCACGGTCGCCAACAGCGCATGCTGCGGACGCAGTTCGTCGTCGCCATCGGCCTCGCGCCATTCCACGTCGCCGACCACCAGGCCGTTGTCGCGGACCCGGCTGCGCAGCACGTGGAAGCGCCGCGCGCCGCGCAGGCTCAGCACCAGCACGCCATCGGCGCCGACATCGAAATCGACGATGCGCGCCTCGGTGCCGAACGCCGCCGGCACCGCCGGGGCGCCGGTCTCGCTGCCGTCCAGGATCAGGCAGACGCCGAAGCCGCTGTCGCTGCGCCCACATTCGCGGACCAGGTCCAGGTAGCGGCGCTCGAACACCCGCAGCTTGATCGAGGCGCCGGGCAGCAGCACCGCGTGCAGCGGGAACAGCGGCAGCGTGCTCCGCTGCGCGCTCACGCGCCGGCTCCGCCGTGCCCGACGACGCTCATTGCATCGCGGCCAGGAAGCGGCGCGGCGCGCCGTCGAAGCCGCCGTTGGACATGAACACCACATGGTCGCCCGCGCGCGCCTGTGCCTGCAGTGCGGCCAGCAGGGCGTCCACGTCGGGCGCCGCGCAGGCCTCGCCGCGTACCGCGGCGATCACCTTGCCCGCATCCCAGGCCAGTTCCGGCCGCTGCAGGAACACCACCGCGTCGGCGGCCTCCAGCGACGGCGCCAGCGCCTCGGCATGCGCGCCCAGCCGCATCGAATTGCTGCGCGGCTCCATCGCCACCACGATGCGCGCGGCACCGACCCTGGCGCGCAGGCCTTCGAGCGTGGTGCGGATGGCGGTGGGATGGTGGGCGAAGTCGTCGTACACGGTGATGCCCTGCGCCTGGCCGAGCACTTCCAGGCGCCGCTTGACGCTGCGGAAGCGCGCCAGCGCCGGCATCACCTGCGCCGGCACCACGCCCACCGCATGGGCGGCGGCCAGCGCGGCCAGCGCGTTCATCACGTTGTGGCGGCCGAGCAGCGGCCATTCCACCTCGCCCAGTTCGCGGCCCTGGTGCAGCACCGCGAAGCGGCTGCCGTCGGCGGCGATCAGGCGCGCGCTCCAGTCGAAGCCGGGATCGAAGCCGAAACGCTCCACCGGGGTCCAGCAGCCCATCGCCAGCACCTCGCGCAGGTGCGCGTCCTCGCCATTGACGATCAGCCGCCCGCGGCGCGGCACGGTCCGCACCAGATGGTGGAACTGGCGCTGGATCGCGGCGACGTCGGGGAAGATGTCGGCATGGTCGTACTCGAGGTTGTTGAGGATCGCCACCAGCGGCCGGTAGTGCACGAACTTGCTGCGCTTGTCGAAGAACGCGGTGTCGTACTCATCGGCCTCGACGACGAACAGCGGCCGCTCCGCCAGCTCGGCCCCCTGCTCCCCTTCTCCCCCCGGGAGACACTGGCGCGCAGCGCCGGATGAGGGTTGGGCGACCGGCAACCCCAGCCGCGCGGACACGCCGAAATCCTCGGCCACCCCGCCAATCAGGAAGCCCGGTTCGCGCCCCGCCGCCTGCAGCAGCCAGGTCAGGATGCTGGTGGTGGTGGTCTTGCCGTGGGTGCCGGCCACCGCGAGGGTGTCGCGTCCCGGCAGCACCTGCTCGCTCAACCATTGCGCACCCGAGGTGTAGGCGCGCCCGGCGTCGAGCACCGCCTCCACCGCCGCGTTGCCGCGCGACAGCGCGTTGCCGACGATCACCTGGTCGCAGTCCGCGGCGATGTGCTCGGGCAGGTAGCCCTGCTTCAGCGCGATGCCCAGGTGTTCCAGTTGTGTGGACATCGGCGGGTAGATCGCCTGGTCGCTGCCTTCGACCGCATGGCCGAGTTCGCGCGCCAGCGCGGCGACACCGCCCATGAACGTACCGGCGATGCCGAGAATATGGATCTTGCTCATGGCCCGATTGTCGCCGATCCCCCGGCGCACGCAAACCGGCGCAGGTGCGGCCGTTGGCCGTGGCAGGCAGGCCGTGGGACCGATCCGGGGCAATCGTGGCGCGGCGCCGTCAAGTAGGGAATCCCCCACATCCGCTGAGGAAAGTCCCCGATAGGCAAGTCGGGAGCCGACGCCGAGAATGAACGGGCCAGCCTCGACACCCTGTGGTTCTACTCCCCAAGAGACCATCCCCAAGGGAGCTCATGTCGTGGGGCTCTGAGCAAGCCCGTTCGCTGGCACCTTCTTTCCCCGATCCCTGCCCTCCATTGGCAGGCGGGATGCGCGCCCACGGTGGCCACTCGCTGTGCGCAGCGCAGCAGGACATGTCCTTACGTCGCTTTACCGCCGCAGGAGCGGTTTCAGCCGCGGCGTGCCTTACCGGGTATGCGTGTCGGGAAACCGCTCGTACGGGCGGGCGTGGCGCGTCGTGACGGGAGGCGCACCGCCACCGGTACGGCGCCGTCTGCACGACCGGCACCCGCGGCGGGCGCCGGCGTGCCGTGCCGCCTCAGCGGCCGATCGCCGCCAGGATGCGGGCGAGCACCTCGTCCAGCGAGCCGACGCCATCGACCCGCGCCAGCGTGCCGCGCTTGTCGTAGAAGCCGATCACCGGCGCGGTCGAATCGGTGTAGACCTGCAGGCGCTTGCGCACCGACTCGGGATTGTCGTCCTCGCGGCCTTCGGCCTTGGCGCGGCCGGCGATGCGCTCGACCAGCAGTTCGTTGGCCACGTCCAGCTGCACCACCGCGTCCAGCGGCTGGCCGAGCTTGGCCAGCAGTTCGTCCAGCGCGCCGGCCTGGGCCAGGTTGCGCGGGTAGCCGTCGAGGATGAAGCCGTTGCGCACGTCGTCGCGGCCGAGGCGCGATTCGAGCATGCCGAGCAGGATGTCGTCGGAGACCAGGTCGCCGCGCGCCATCACTTCCTTGGCCTGCACGCCCAGCGGGGTGCCGGCGGCGACTTCGGCGCGCAGCAGATCGCCGGTGGAGATGTGCGGGATCTGCAGCTTGTCCTTCAGGCGGGCCGCCTGCGTGCCCTTGCCCGATCCGGGCGGTCCCAACAGAACCAATCGCATCAACCTGACTCCTCGAGGAAAGTACCGTGCGCGGCCGGCGGCGTTAGACTCGGGGGCCACGCCTGCGCTGCACCGCAAGAGCCCCAGCTTACCGCATCCGGGCAATGTCCCGGCAATGTCCCCACCCCAGGAGCGAACCCCGACCATGGCCCAAGGCACCCTGCTGTACGCCCAGTCCGGCGGCGTCACCGCCGTCATCAACGCCAGCGCCGCCGCCGTCATCGGCGAAGCGCGGGCGCGCAAGGTCAAGGTGCTGGCCGCGCGCAACGGCATCCTCGGCGCGCTGCGCGAGGACCTGATCGACACCTCCAAGGAGTCGGCGGCGGCGATCGCCGCGCTGGCCCATACACCCGGCGGCGCGTTCGGCTCGTGCCGCTACAAGCTCAAGTCGCTGGAGGCCGACCGCGCCAAGTACGAGCGCCTGCTGCAGGTACTGCAGGCGCACGACGTGCGCTACTTCCTCTACAACGGCGGCAACGATTCGGCCGACACCGCGTGGAAGGTCTCGCAGCTGGCGCAGGCGTTCGGCTACCCGCTGCACTGCATCGGCGTGCCCAAGACCATCGACAACGACCTGGCGGTCACCGACACCTGCCCGGGCTTCGGCTCGGCGGCCAAGTACACCGCGGTGTCGGTGCGCGAGGCGGCGCTGGACGTGGCGGCGATGGCCGAAACCTCGACCAAGGTATTTGTCTACGAGGCCATGGGCCGCCATGCCGGCTGGCTGGCCGCCGCCGCCGGACTGGCCGCGCAATCGCCGGACGACGCGCCGCAGATCATCCTGTTCCCCGAACGCGCCTACGACGAGGCCGCCTTCCTGGCGCAGGTGCGCAAGGTGGTGGACAGGGTCGGCTGGTGCGTGGTGGTGGCCAGCGAAGGCATCCAGACCGCCGACGGCCGCTTCGTCGCCGATGCCGGCGGCGGCACCGATGCGTTCGGCCACAGCCAGCTCGGCGGCGTGGCGTCCTACCTGGCCGGCAGGGTCAAGGCCGAGCTCGGCTACAAGGTGCACTGGACCCTGCCCGACTACCTGCAGCGTTCGGCCCGCCACCTCGCCTCGCGCACCGACTGGGAGCAGGCGCAGGCGGTCGGCAAGGCCGCGGTGCAGTTTGCGCTGAAGGGCATGAACGCGGTGATGCCGGCCATCGTGCGCAGCAGCGATGCGCCGTACCGCTGGAAGATCGAGGCGGCGCCACTGCACAAGGTCGCCAACCACGAGAAGAAGATGCCCGCCGGTTTCCTGCGCAAGGATGGCTTCGGCATCACCGACAAGGCGCGCCGCTACCTGCAGCCGCTGATCCGCGGCGAGGCGCCGCTGCCCTACGGCACGGACGGCCTGCCCAAGTACGTGGCACTGAAGAACGTGGCGGTGAAGAAGAAGCTGCCGGCCTGGGAGGGCTGACAGCGCGGGCGCACGATCGGCATGACGTCATCGGTGCACGCCGTCGCGCGCGGGATGTCGCCGTCGGCGCCAGCCTCTGCAGGCGCTGCGCCGGACCGATCGGGGGATCGCGACAGGACGCTGCAGGGATCCTGGCGCATCCACCACAGATGTCGGATTGCCTGCAGCTTGAGAGAAGACGAGGCCACCAGGATGCGCGACACGCACGAAGACCCAAGCAGCGCGTCCGGCCCAGTGCGCTTCGATTGGCACAGCGACCCAATCACCCGTGCGACGCCGGTGGACGAGCACTATCGCAACACGCAGAACGTGCGCCGCTTCCTCGTGACCATGTGCGGCGACGGCTTCGCGTTCGACCGGGCGTTCATGGCCTGGATCAGGAACGGCGTCGCCAAGACCATGGGCGACGTCGCCGACGAATGGCGGCGACGGCACACCGGCACCGTGCCGACCTGAGGCACCGCGCGCGCCGCATGCGACGGATCGGCGATCGCAGCCGCCCTGCCTGCGCGATGCAGGCGTGACGGCCGAGGCGGCTCGACAATCCTCCCGCTCAGCGGCAGGCCTTGCCTTCCACCGTCATCTGCGCGGTGAACTGCGGCACCTGCGGGACCTTGCCGGCGGCCGCCTGCTGCTTGGCCTCTTCCAGATAGATCCGCGACTGGCCCTGACCATCGCGCTCGGTGTTCAGCGCCACCGGCTTGCGCCACACCCGCACCACCGCCTGCTGCGACGGACAGGCGGCGCTGGGCACGCGGATCAGATCGTTGAACTTCCAACCGGTGGCCTCGCTGGGCTTGGCCTGATCGAACTCGACCAGCCTGGCGCGCGGCTGGCAGGTCGGGCTGCTGCGCACCGCGGAGAAGCGGTAGGGCTGCGCCGCATCGCCGGTGTACTCGCCCTCGAAGCGCACGCAGGCCTCGGGGATCTGGCGGATGGTATGCACCACGCCCACCGCCTGCGGCGCGCTGGCCGGGCGCTGCAGTTCCGGGGTCGGGTCGGCGGCTGCAGCGGCCAGCGGCGCCAGCGCACACATGCCGAGGGCCAGGATCGAGGCGCGTGCGCGCAGCCTTGGGGAAATCGTCGATTGCATCGGAGGGCTCCTGGGAAGCGATGCGCCACGCTGCCACGCACAGACTGAACCGCACGCCAAAAGTGAGACGCCCTGCCTGGTCGCTGGCGGCATCACGGAGGCAGGCGCATACTCGCCCACGTTCAGGCCAGATGACATTGCGATACGCACCAGCGGCGCGCGTTGTGGCCGCGGAGTCGTTGCATGCTTCAGCTCCTACGGTGTGATCCCCCGGTATGTCCAGCGCTTGGGCGCCATCCACATCCTTGGGAGGGGTCATGCTGGAACGATATGCGGTCACCGTGGCACTGGCGTGCGCGGCTCTGGCGGTGCTCTACGGCATCGTCTCCACGCGCTGGATCCTGGCGCAGCCCGCCGGCAACGAACGCATGCGGCAGATCGCCGATGCGATCCAGGAAGGCGCCCGCGCCTACCTCAACCGACAGTACCTGACCATCGCCATCGCCGGCGCGGTCCTGCTGGTGCTGGTCGGGGTGTTCCTGAGCTGGTACACCGCCGGCGGCTTCGCGATCGGCGCGGTGCTGTCCGGGGTCGCCGGCTACATCGGCATGAACCTGTCGGTGCGCGCCAACGTGCGTACCGCCGAAGCGGCGCGGCGCGGGCTGGCGCCGGCGATGGCGGTCGCGTTCCGCGGCGGCGCGATCACCGGCATGCTGGTGGTCGGGCTGGGCCTGATCGGCGTGGCCGGCTACTACGGCCTGCTGCAATGGCTGGGACACAGCGTCGGCGACAGCCTGCATGCGCTGGTCGGCCTGGCCTTCGGCAGTTCGCTGATCTCGATCTTCGCGCGCCTGGGCGGCGGCATCTTCACCAAGGGCGCCGACGTCGGCGCGGACCTGGTCGGCAAGGTCGAGGCCGGCATTCCCGAGGACGATCCGCGCAATCCGGCGGTGATCGCCGACAACGTCGGCGACAACGTCGGCGACTGCGCCGGCATGGCCGCCGACCTGTTCGAGACCTACGCGGTCACGGTGATCGCGACGATGCTGCTGGGCGGGCTGATGGCCGCCGAGGCCGGGCGCAACGCGGTGCTGTATCCGCTGGTGCTGGGCGGGGTGTCGATCGTCGCCTCGATCGTCGGCACCTTCTTCGTGCGCGTGCGCCCGGGCGGCTCGATCATGGGCGCGCTGTACAAGGGCGTGGTGGTCTCGGCGGTGCTGGCGGCGCTGGCGTTCTGGCCGGTGACCCAGCAACTGATGGGCGACACCGCCGCCGGTGCCGGCAAGCTCTACGGCTGCGCGCTGATCGGGCTGGCGCTGACCGGGCTGATCGTGTGGATCACCGAGTACTACACCGGCACCCAGTACAAGCCGGTGCAGCACGTGGCGCAGGCCTCGACCACCGGCCATGGCACCAACATCATCGCCGGGCTCGGCATCTCGATGAAGTCCACTGCGCTGCCGGTGATCGCGGTGTGCGCCGCGATCTGGGGCGCGTTCGCGCTGTCGGGCCTGTACGGCATCGCCATCGCCGCCACCGCGATGCTGTCGATGGCCGGCATGATCGTGGCGCTGGACGCCTACGGCCCGATCACCGACAACGCCGGCGGCATCGCCGAGATGGCGGAACTGCCGCCGGAGGTACGCGCGGTCACCGACCCGCTGGACGCGGTCGGCAACACCACCAAGGCCGTGACCAAGGGTTATGCGATCGGCTCGGCGGCCCTGGCGGCGCTGGTGCTGTTCGCCGACTACACCCACAACCTGCGCGCCGCGCACCCCACCGAAACCTTCGCCTTCGATCTATCGGACCACACGGTGATCATCGGCCTGCTGATCGGCGGCCTGATCCCCTACCTGTTCGGCGCGATGGCAATGGAAGCGGTGGGCCGCGCCGCCGGCGCGGTGGTGGAGGAAGTCCGACGGCAGTTCCGCGAGATTCCCGGGATCATGCAGGGCACCGACAAGCCGCAGTACGACCGCGCGGTGGACATGCTGACCCGCTCGGCGATCGGCGAAATGATCGTGCCCTCGCTGCTGCCGGTGGCGGTGCCGATCGTGGTCGGCCTGTTGCTGGGCCCGCGCGCGCTCGGCGGCCTGCTGATCGGCACCATCGTCACCGGGCTGTTCGTGGCCATCTCCATGACCACCGGCGGCGGCGCCTGGGACAACGCCAAGAAGTACATCGAGGACGGCCATTTCGGCGGCAAGGGCAGCGAGGCGCACAAGGCCGCGGTCACCGGCGACACCGTCGGCGACCCGTACAAGGACACCGCCGGCCCGGCGATCAATCCGCTGATCAAGATCATCAACATCGTGGCGTTGCTGCTGGTGCCGCTGCTGTAGCCACACGCGCAGCGGGCGTCGGCGACATGCCGGTGCCTGCTGCGCGTCCTTTGCCGCTACAGGCAGTCGATCAGACCGTCGTTGATGCTGTGCTCGCTGTGCGGCAGCGGCGCGAACAGCGGCCGCTCGCCCGACAGCGCCGCGTACAGCGCGTGCAGCCGGGTCTGCGGCTGCAGCGGCGTGCGGCAGTGCCACAGCCTCGCATCGACCACGACCCGGCCGGTGTCCGGATCGACGCTGGCCTCGCTGGCGCCGAAGCTCCAGATGCACTCCCCGATCACCCCGTCGCGCTGGCGCACCGAGCAGCGATAGCGCAGCGGCCGGTAGTCGCTGTAGTCGCCTTCGCAGAAGGTGTCGCCGCAGAGCTGGTCGAAGTCGTGCGCCAGCCGTTGCTCCAGGTCGGAGAACGCCTCCCAGCCCTCGCCCGGGGCGGGATAGTCCATCGCATCCACGTAGGCCGGTTGCGCCTGCTGCGCCTGTCGCGCCTGCGCACCGCCGCAGGCCAGGACCAGCACCGCCAGCAGCGGCAGCAGCGGCAGCATCGATTGCCGGATTCCGTTCATCGTCTTGCTCCTTGGGTGGGGACAGTGGCCACAGGATCGCCGCCACCCGATTCCGGCACCATCGGAATGCGCCCCATGCGGGCCGGTATGGAGTCCGAAACCGCTGTAGGAATCCTCCGAACCGCCGTGCGCTGCATTGCAACAGCCAACCGACTAGAATGCCTGCCTCTTTAGAAGCCACTCCACTGGAGCTAGCGCATGGGTCTGGAACTGGTCACCTCCGGCAAGAACCTGCCGGAAGAAATCAACGTCGTCATCGAAATCCCGAAGGATTCCGAGCCGGTCAAGTACGAAGTGGACAAGGCCAGCGGCGCCATCTTCGTCGACCGCATTCTCTCCACCCCGATGCGCTACCCGTGCAACTACGGCTACGTGCCCAATACCCTGTGCGGCGACGGCGACCCGGCCGACGTGCTGGTGGTGCTGCCGCTGCCGCTGGTGCCCGGCTGCGTGGTGCGCTGCCGCCCGGTCGGCGTGCTGAAGATGAGCGACGAGGCCGGTAGCGACGAGAAGATCCTGGCGGTGCCGGTGGCCAAGGTGTTCCAGGGCTATGCGCACATCGAGGACATCACCCAGGTGTCCGGCCACTGGATGGAGCGCATCGGCCACTTCTTCGAGCACTACAAGGACCTGGAGAAGGGCAAGTGGGTCAAGCTCGACGGCTGGGGCAACGCCGAGGAAGCCAAGCGCATCCTGCGCGAGTCCGTGACCCGCTTCGAAGCCGGCGCCTGAGCCGCCGCCACGGCGGGGCGCTGCCGCCCCGCCGTGGCTGATCCGTTTCACGTTTTGCCGTTGCCGGGGCGCCGCCCTTCGGGGTTTGCGGTACATTGCGCCATGGCATCACCGAGCCCGGTCCGTCCGCGATCCGGCTCTTCTTGGGGGACAGTCTCTTGCGCATCCTGTTCGTCGGCGACGAAGCCAGCCTTCCGTCCGAAGTCACTGAATACATTCGCGATCTTGGCGACGACTGGCAGGTCCAGAGCGTTGCCGACGGCAATGCCGCGATCGCCGCGGCGGCCACGGTGCGCCTGGATGCGGTGATCGCCGCGCCGACGCTGCCGGACCTGACCACCGCCACCCTGCTCGGCCAGATCCGCACGCTGAGCCCGGAAACCATCCGCATCGCGCTGATCGAGGCCGAACAGAGCAATCGCGCGCCGCCGGCGCGGATCATCGGCGTGGCCCACCGGTTCCTGCCGCTGCCGCTGTCCCCCGAAATGCTGCTGGAGGCGGTCACCAGCCTGGAGGAACTGCAGGAACTGCTGGGCAACCCGCGCCTGCGTTCCAGCATCGGCCGCATCGAGAAGCTGCCCTCGCCGCCGCATCTGTACCTGAGCCTGATGCACGCGCTGGAGCAGGACGAAGGCAGCAACGCCGCCGACCTGGCCAAGCTAGTCTCGGCCGACCCGGCGATCGCGGCCAAGGTGCTGCAGCTGTGCAATTCGGCGTTCTTCTCCAACGGCCGCACCATTTCCGACCTGCGCACCGCCGTGACCCGGCTGGGCACCGCCACCCTGCGCGACTTGGTCCTGGCCAGCGAAGTGTTCTCGGTGCAGGCGCTGTCCAACACCGAGCGCAACGCGCTGCAGCAGCGCTCGCTACTGGCGTCCAAGCTGGCCGCGAAGATGCTGCCGGCTTCCAGCGTCGAACTCGGTTCGACCGCGGCGCTGCTGGCCGACATCGGCCTGCTGCTGCCGGGCGTGCGCGACGAGCGCGAGCCGCCCACCGATGCCAACGACACCCGGCCGGGCCACGCCGAAGCCGGTGCCTACCTGCTGGGCCTGTGGGGCCTGCCGATGCCGATCATCGAGGCGGTGGCCTTCCATCGCCAGCCGCAGCGTTCCAGCACCCGCAGCTTCTGGGTCACCGGCGCGGTGCACGTGGCGATGGCGCTGGCCAGCGGCTCGGAGGTCGACGAGGAGTACCTCTCCAAGACCGGCATGCTCAACAAGCTGCCGAGCTGGCGCGAGCATGCCGAGAACCTGATGGGACTGACCTCGGCGTAGGAATCATCATCCTATGCACGAAAAATTTGACCTCCGCGGAAAATAAACGCAAAAAAAACGGGCCACAAGGCCCGTCTTTTTTAACAGGGGACAAGACTTACTGCGTTCTATACTGAACGAGGCAAACTTGCTGCACGCCGGATCCGCTGCAACTGATGGCGCGAACCGAGCCACCTTGGGAGCCGACGACTTTGATTGTGGCGCCTAAACTTTGCATGTGCTCGGCCATGCGGTTCAAATTTTCACCACCATAATCCGTCCAATCCCCCTGAACCTCCTGGATATCACTGGGAATAAGCTGCCCAGCGCCGGTACGCGCACTACCGGGCTCCGTATTTCCATTCTGATTTTCAAGATTGACAATGATTGTCACATAAGACCCATCCTTGAAAACCACCTTGTACATTATCCGTGCCTGATCACGCAGCCCGGTGTAGTTGGATGCCAACTGCAACAAGTCAGTCATTGCCGTAAGGACATTGGCGCCAACGACTGAAGATATAACATTTACATTACCGGTCGCCGATTCGATCATCGCCCTCAAATTAGCGTCCCGAACGAATTCGTATGCGGTCTTGCTAGCAGCATCGGGGTTAAGTCCAAGCATGCTGACCGGAACATTGTAAGTAGGGCGTATTGTTCCACCACCGCTAACATAAAGTTCGTGAGCACGTCTCACTTCCTCGGAAGCACCCGGCGGCGGCGTCTGTTTACGAACGACCGGATTCGCCGCAGTTGTCGTGCGGAGCGGAACTCCACCACCGCCGCCACCAGATCCCACGTACCACTGCTGGATCTTGTTTCCACTCACGCTGTACACAATGTGCGTACCCGTGCCGCGATTTACGGCTTCTGCGCGAAAATCCCCATCATCCTGACAGCTTTCACATCGAATCGCAGCAGCTTCGGCCGAAGGACCGTAGAACGTTCCAGCACCAACAGCAACCACGCCAATCAGAAAATGTCTAATCACGATAAAATCCTTTTTTAAGAAAAAAGCATGGCGGGCCTTGGCCCGCCATGCGCTAGTTCAATCAAATCAGAAGCGCTGGGTGTACTTCATGTACACGTAGCGACCGATGTCGAAGCCGCCGTAGTAGGCGAAGCTGCTGTCCGGGGCCGAGTACATCAGCGGACCGCGGTGGTCGAACACATTGTTCGCACCGATGGCGATCGTCGCGTCCCACGGCGCCTTCCAGTTGACCTGCAGGTCGTGGAAGGTGTTGGAACCGGTGTGACGCAGCGGATCGGCTTCGCCATTGGCGAAGTGGTCCGGCGCATCGCAGTAGTCAGCAGCGCGCGAGATGCACTTTTCCTTCATGCCGGAGTAGTAGCGCAGGGTGTAATTCACACCGAAGTCGCCCAGCGTCCAGTTCACGCCCAGGTTGGAACGCACGCGGAAGATGCCCGGAGTACCGACACTGCCGATGGTGATGTTGTCGCCCGCAGCGTTCTGGCCGGCTTCGTCGTACTTGCTGACGTAGCTGGTCTGCCAGTCGATCATGATCTTGCCGAACGCCATTTCCGGCAGACGGTAGCGGATGCCCAGATCGTAGCCTTCGGTCTCCATCTGGCCGAGGTTGGCCACACCGTAGGTCATCGCAGAGATGTGGCCGTCGGCGGCGCGGGTCACGCCGGCGCAGCGCTCGGCATTGCCCAGCACGTAGCAGTCGCGCAGGATGCGATCGACGCTATCGGCGATGATCATGTCCTTGATCTCGTAGCGGTACCAATCCAGCGAGATGTCCAGGCCCTGTACCCAGCGCGGGCTCCACACCAGACCGGCGGTCTTGCTGGTGGAGGTTTCCGGACGCAGGTTCGGGTTGGAGCCGCTGATGAACTCGTCCGGGGTCTGGCAAGGAAGGGTCGAACACGGCACGTAGCCCTGGCCCAGCTGGGTGTAGCCGACCGGCACGCCGGCCGCGCCGCACGCCGCATTGCCGTTGACGCTGTTCGGCGCACCCACGCCGCACGGATCGATGTACGACTCGAAGCTGCTGTTCAGGCCGCCATACAGATCGCTGATCGTCGGGGCGCGGAAGCCCTCGGCGTAGGTGCCGCGGACCAGCAGCTCGTCGATCGGCTTCCAGGTGAAGCCGAACTTGGAGTTCACCGTGTCGCCGAAGTTGCTGTAGTCGGAGTAGCGGCTGGCCAGGTTCAGGGTCAGCTGCTTGGCGAACGCCATGTCGGCCAGGATCGGCACGTTCAACTCGAGGTAGAACTCGTCCAGATCGTAGTTGCCGGCGGTGGTCTTGGCGCCCAGGCCGGTGCTCTCACCCGACTGCGCGAAGGCGTCCGGCGAGAAGCGGCCTTCTTCCTTGCGGTGCTCGTAGCCGACCGCGATGCCGAGGTCGCCCGCCGGCAGCGTCGCCAGCGTGCCGCTCAGGTTGGCGGTGTAGCTGGTGGTCTTGGTCAGGCCGGTATCGGTGAAGTACGGGAACAGGAACGCCTGGGTGTCCGCATCGGCCAGCGAACCCGGGCCAGCCACGCCGTACGGCAGCAGCGGGTTCCACGGGCGGCAGGCGCTCAGCGGGACCGGCGCGGCGGCGGTACCGCACTGGGCGACGCCATTGGCGTTGATGAAGGACGAACCCAGCGCCTGGCGCGAGGCGATCAGGCTCATGTCGCCGTGACCGGTCTTGGTGCTCTCGTTGCGGTTCCACAGCGCACCGACGTCCCAGTCCCAGCTCTTGTCGGCGAACTCGAAGGAGCCGCTGATGGTCGGCGCGAAGCGCGTGGTCTTCAGCTTGCTCTCGGTGGTGCGCGGCACTTCCCACAGGCGGCGGCGGAAGTCGATGTCCTGGCCGATCGGGTTGAACGCGCTGTCGCCGGCCAGCGGGGTGCCGAACGCGGCGGACTGGTACGGATAGCCGGCGATCTGCTGATCGGTGGTGCGCTCGTTGTAGAGGATGTCGGCATTGAAGACAATCGCATCGGTCAGATCGTAGTTGGCGTTGGCGAACACCGACTTACGCTCGATGCCGGTCTGCACCATCATCTGCTGGTTGGAGTTGGCGTACTCGGCCGGGGTCAGCGGATGGTAGTCGGCCGGATTGTTCGGGTTGCCGCCCTGGTTCAGCGTCTGCCACACAGCGGCTTCCGGATCCGAGCAATCCACGGTCAGCGGGTTGCACCAGCTGCCGTTCTGGCTGATCGGACTCCAGCCGCTCGGCGTCGAGTTCGGGCCACGGCTGCCGTCGCGGCTGAACCAACGGTTCTTGGCGAACACCGGATCCTGCTTGGAATACTCGGCGGTCAGCGCCACGCCACCGCGCTCGCCCTGGGTGCCGATGGTGAAGGAGTACTGCGAGGTCTTGCCGTCGCCTTCGCCGAACTGGCCGAACTCGGCCGAGACTTCGGCGCCGTCGAAGCGCTTGCGGGTGATGACGTTGACCACGCCGGCAATGGCGTCGGAGCCGTAGATCGACGAGGCGCCGTCCTTCAGCACTTCGATGCGCTCGATCGCCGCCATCGGCACCTGGCTCAGGTCCTGCAGGCCGGAGGTGGTCGCACCCAGGCGCTTGCCGTTCAATAGCACCAGGGTACGCTCGGCACCGAGGTTGCGCAGGTCGACGTAGTAGCCGCCGACGTTTTCGCCGGACGCTAGCGCATCGGCGCGCGAGATCGCCGGGGAACCGGCCGAGGTCAGGTTCTGCAGCACGTCGGCGACCGAGGTGTAGCCCTGGCGCTCCAGCGCCTGGCGGTCCAGGGTCAGGATCGGCTGCTGGGTTTCGACGTCGGCGCTACGGATGCGCGAACCGGTGATTTCGATCCGGTCCAGCGTGGTGGTGGACGAGGCGGCGGCCTCTTGCGCGCCGGCAATCGCCGGCGTCAACGCGATCGCGATGCTGGCGGGCAGCAAGCCCAGCCGCACTGCGGGAGTGCGAAGGTTCATCAATCTCTCCAGGGTAACGTTAGGGGCGTGTTAAGACGCCCTCGGCACGTTACGTTCCGGTGAGCGCGGCTGCTTTGCCGCTGTCGCCTGCAGACTTTGCCGATTCTGGCGGCACGGTGCTGCCATGGCGATATTGCGAGGCGGAGACACCGAAGCGAGCGCGGAACGCCCGCGCGAAGCTGCAGCAGTTGTCGAATCCGCTGGCGGCGGCCACCTCGCCGATCATCATCGTGGTGTCGCGCAACAGGTCCGCCGCGCGCTCCAGGCGCAGGCGCGCCGACAACGCCTGCGGGCTTTCCTCGTACAGGCTCTGGAACGTCTTGGACAGGTACCAGCCGGAGAAGTTGGTCAGCTCGGCCAGTTCGCTGATCCGCACCACGCGGTCGCGATGGCCGTCCAGATACAGCCGCGCACGCTGCATGCGCCCGAACACTTGGCGCTTGCGCATCCGCGAGCGCCCGGGACAACGCTGCACGCGGCGCGACAACTCGCCCTGCATGGAGGCCAGATGCAGCAGCACCGGCCGCATCGCCAACGCATCGCCGGGCCGCGCCGCCGCCTGTCGCCACAGGCGCAGGGCGGTCCGCGTCTCGCGCAGCGACAACTCGCCGCGCCCCGCATACAAGGTCTCGTCGGCCATCCGGCCCAAGGCCTTCAGCGCCTCGCCATCCAGGCTCAGCCCGATGCACAGGCCGTCGCGGTCGGTCTGCAGCATCGGCCGCGAGTCGCGTTCGAAGGCCAGCCACTGGCCGCGGCGCAGGGCGAAACGCCCCTCCTTGGCCTCGATCCAGGCGCTGCCACGCAACTGCAGCCAGACCGTGAAGGCATTCGCCGAGGCCTGCACGCTGGCCAGGCGCGCCGCGCCCAGGCAGGCCGGACCCGCCGGCGCGTCGTCGGCGTCCAGCACCAGTTGTTGTCCATGATCGACCAGGAAAGATTGCCGCATCCGAGCACCTGCTTGACGTAAACCGGTGCGCAGTCTTTGCCGAATGTGGCGGCAGGTCAGGACGTCTTGGCGATAGTTGTCCGAAATCGCCACGACGCCCTTACGAACAACTTACGAAGCCTATTTTTCCTTCCGGATCAGCCAGTTGTGCGAGATGGTCGAGAACCATTCCGGCTGCTCGTGCACGCGCATGAAGCCAATCTCGCTGCCATCCTCGACCGCCAGTGCCACATAGGCGTCGCCACTGCGCGGATCGATGCTGAAGCCGTTGACCGCACTGAAGTGGTCGCGGTCCAGGCACACGCTCGCAGCGAGGCCACCGTCGATCCGCGCCATGCGGCTGGCGCATTCGCCGGTCTGGAACAGGTAATGCACCGCACCCTCGGGACCCAGCGCCCAGCTGCGGTAGCGCCACAGCGACGGCAGACTGTCGTCCACGACACGCACGCTGGCCAGATCCAGGCTGGCATCGACACGCCACAGGCCGCTGCGCGCGAGCCGGGTGAACAGGATCTCCCCAGTGGCAGGATCGGCACGGACCTGGGAAACATCCGGCAAGGTCGCCAAGGGCCGCCAGGGCACCGAGCGCCGGTCGTACAACTGCAGGCGGGTGCGGCCGTTCTCGCCCAGCAGGACCAGCAGTTGACCGGGTTCGGCGGTGTACAACGCCTGCAGCGGCTCGCCGGCCGGCACCGGCAAGGCCGCCACACTGCCGGATTGCGGCCGGACCTCATAGATCGCCGAATGCCCCTGCGCATCGCGGCCGCTGACCAGCAGGGCCTGGCTGTCGGCCGACCACGCCAGCGGCTGCCGGGTCTCCGGCCGCACGCCCTCGATCAGCCGCAACGAGGTCGGCTGGCGCACATCGCCCCACCACAGTGCATAGCTGCCGTCGCGATCGGAGGTGAAGGCGAGTTGGCGCCCGTCGGGCGCGATGCTCGGCTGGCCGTCGCGGCCGGTGGACGCGAACAGCCGCTGGCGCTCGCGCGGCACATCCGCCGCTCCCGCACGGATGCGGTACACGGCGAACTGCGGACGCCGGTGCACGAACGCCAGGCTGCCGCCGTCGCGCGCCAGCCGCGGCGCCTGCGCATCGCTCAGGCCCAGGTCGCGCAGGCGCCGGGTCTGGGTGTCCAGCCGGTACAGCCGGGTCTCGCCATCGACGCGGCGCCCGAACACGATGCCCTCCCCGTCGCGCGCCCAGTCCCAGCCGCGGATCTCGGCGAATTCATGGGTCAACGGCTCGGCGGTGCCGCCGGCCGCTGGCATCCGCCACAGCCCGCCCATCTGCGGATTGCGCACGAAGGCGATCCATTTGCCGTCCGGCGAGTAACGCGGCGCGTAATCGAAATCGCCGGCGGCGACCGGATAATCCAGCGCCGTCCAGCGCCCGCTGCCCAGATCCAGCACGCGGATGCCGCGCGCCGGCTGACGCCCGTTCATGCTGCCGAACACCAGGCCGCGGCCATCCGGCGTCCAGTCGAAGCTGAGCAATTCGCTGTCGTCGCAGCGAGCGACCTCGCGCGCGGGCGTGCGCCCGTCGGCCTGCACCAGCATCACCCGGCACTGGCGGTCGGCACCGAGTCGGGCGAAGGCGATGTGCGTGCCGTCGGGCGACCAGGCGGGCAGGCGGTCGGAGGCGCCGCGGGCCGGGACGCCCAGCGAGCGCGGGGGCGTACTGCCGGCAGCGCCGCTGGTCGGCTGGATGAGCAGCTGGGTGCCATCGCTGCCGGTGGCGCGTGCGGCATAGGCCACCTGCGCGCCATCCGGAGACAGCGCCGGCTCCAGCTTGAACCCGGACATGGCGGTGATCAGCCGGTACGGCCGCTTGGGGCTACCCAGCACGCGTTCCTGCTCGGCGCTGTCGGCGGGCACGGCCTCGGGGCGCGCGAACCACCACCAGCAGGCCAGCGCCAGCACCAGCATCGACGCCGCACCGGCGGCAGCGGCGAGCCATGACGGCGCGCGCCGCCGCGCCGCAGGGGCGATGGCCGGAACACGCGCCGCAGCCGTCTCCGTGGCGGCGTCCGTGTCCAGCGATGGAGCCGCCGCCGCGTCCGCCTCGGCCTCGACATCCGGCAAGGCCTGTACCGGTGCCACCAGGCGGTAGCCGGTCTTGGCCAGGGTCTCGATGTACACCGGCGCCTCGCCGCGCACGCCGGCCGCGAACGCCTTGCGCAACTGGGTGATGGCCTGCGTCACCACATCGTTGGTCGGCTGCGTGTCCGGCCAGACCTGCGCCAACAGCGCCTCGCGCTCCACCACCTGACCCGGTTGCGCCAGCAACACCCGCAGCACACCCATCGCCTTGGGCGTGAGCCGTTGCGGCCGGCGCGCGCGCGGCGCATGCACTTCCCGCAAGGACAGCAGCACCAGACAATCGCCGACCTGCATCCGTTGCGGAAGCGTCGATGTGGCGGACGATGAAGAAGACATGGTGTTGGACAACGAAGAAAACGCCGTGACGGAAGTGTCGCAGATGCGGCGGCGACGCAGCCACGTACGGCTCGCAGCGAGAGCCAACGAGCAAACTCGGCAAAGCGAGGCAGCGGATGCCGCCAAGCACTGCATGTCACTGGATTCTACTCTAGTCATCGCCGCCGCTAGCCGCGACGACGCATTCAGGCTCTCTCTCCGCCGACGAAATTCACATAATCGCTCCATGACTGCGCGCCCCTGGGCGCGCTTTTTTTACGCCACGTTCACGTCTTCATGTGGCGTGTGACGCTGAGCCCAATCAATCGCGACACCACCAAGGCGATGTACATCACGCCGGCGAACTGTTCGATCATCGCCAGCGCGCGGGCGAACGGCTGCACCGGCACGACATCGCTCAGGCCCACGCCCGAGAGCACGCTGAAGCTCAGATACAGCAATTCCATCCAGGTCCGCGGCGAGGCCGCGTCCACGGCCGCGGTGAAGCTGCCCGGCAGCCATTGCTGGCACACCGCGAAGACGAACGCGAAGGCCCAGGCCAGCAGCGTGAAGGTGGCGCCGGCCGCATAGAGCTCGTCGCGAGTGACCACGTGGTCCTGCAGCATGTAGGCGATCAGGCTGCCGGCGGTATAGAAGTACAGCAGGCTTTCCAGCAATTGCGCCCAGGCAGTCATCGCCGGATTGCCGAGCAGCGCCGCAGAGATCGACAGCGCCACCGACGGCAGCGCCAGGCAACAGGCGATCCACAGCGCCGAGGGTCCGCGGTTGACCACCCACAACGCCAGCGCCAGCACCACGATGCCGAAGGCGCCGAACAGCGCGCGCCCGGCCGCGGTGTCCTCCATCCAGGGATACAGCAGCACGCCCAGCAGTTGCACCGCGAGCAACAGCGCGGACGGATGGCGACGCAGCGCGAACGCATAGCGCAGCATGAGACATTCCCTGTGGCGACAAGCGCGCATCATAGACGCGCGCGTGGATGACGCCGTCGTCATGATCGCGGCGCACGCCGCACACCCACGCACGGCCAGGTCCATATCGGCAGTGGCGGCGGCGCCCTGCGGCGCCGACCGCCGTGCGCTCACTCGGCGCGGTACACCTGCGCGCCAGCCGCCAGGAACTGCGCCGACTTCTCGGCCATGCCGGCCTGCAGCGCCGCTTCCGCATCGACCCCGTGCTCGGCCGCGTAGTCGCGCACGTCCTGGGTGATCTTCATCGAACAGAAGTGCGGTCCGCACATCGAACAGAAATGCGCCAGCTTGTGCGCGTCCTTGGGCAGGGTCTCATCGTGGAACTCGCGCGCCTTCTCCGGATCCAGGCCGAGATGGAACTGGTCGTCCCAGCGGAACTCGAAGCGCGCCTTGGACAAGGCGTTGTCGCGCACCTGCGCGCCGGGGTGGCCCTTGGCCAGGTCCGCGGCGTGCGCGGCGATCTTGTAGGCCATGATGCCGTCGCGCACGTCGGCGCGGTTGGGCAGGCCCAGATGCTCCTTGGGTGTGACGTAGCACAGCATCGCGGTGCCGAACCAGCCGATCATCGCCGCACCGATCGCCGAGGTGATGTGGTCGTAGCCGGGCGCGATGTCGGTGGTCAGCGGCCCCAGCGTGTAGAACGGCGCCTCGCCGCACTCGCGCAGTTGCTTGTCCATGTTCTCCTTGATCAATTGCATCGGCACGTGGCCGGGGCCCTCGATCATGGTCTGCACGTCGTGCTTCCAGGCGAGCCTGGTCAGTTCGCCCAGCGTTTCCAGTTCGCCGAACTGGGCGGCGTCGTTGGCGTCGGCGATGCAACCCGGGCGCAAGCCGTCGCCCAGCGAAAAGGCCACGTCGTAGGCCTTCATGATCTCGCAGATGTCCTCGAAGTGGGTGTAGAGGAAGTTCTCGCGATGATGCGCCAGGCACCACTTGGCCAGGATCGAGCCGCCGCGCGAGACGATGCCGGTGACGCGCTTGGCGGTCAGCGGCACGTAGCGCAGCAGCACGCCGGCATGGATGGTGAAGTAGTCCACGCCCTGTTCGGCCTGCTCGATCAGGGTGTCGCGGAAGATCTCCCAGGTCAGCTCCTCGGCGCGGCCATCCACCTTCTCCAGCGCCTGATAGATCGGCACGGTGCCGATCGGCACCGGCGAGTTGCGCACGATCCATTCGCGGGTCTCGTGGATGTGCTTGCCGGTGGACAGGTCCATCACCGTGTCCCCGCCCCAGCGGATCGCCCACACCAGTTTCTCCACTTCCTCGGCGATGCCGGAGCTGACCGCGCTGTTGCCGATGTTGGCGTTGATCTTGGTCAGGAAGTTGCGGCCGATGATCATCGGCTCGCTTTCCGGATGGTTGATGTTGCACGGCAGGATGGCGCGGCCGCGGGCGATCTCGTCGCGCACGAACTCGGGCGTGATCTGCCGCGGGATGGCGGCGCCGAACGCTTCGCCGGGATGTTGCGCGCGCAGTTGCGCATCGCGCAGATCCTGCAGGCGCTGGTTCTCGCGGATCGCCACGAACTCCATTTCCGGGGTGACGATGCCGCGCCGTGCGTAGTGCATCTGGGTGACGTTGGCGCCGTCGCGGGCGCGTCGCGGCAGACGCCTCGCCGGGAAGCGCACCGCCTGCAGGCGCGCATCGTCCTCGCGCGCGCGCCCGAACTGCGAACTGAGCCCGGCCAGCGCCACGCTGTCGCCGCGCTCGGCGATCCAGGCGGCGCGCAGCGGCGCCAGGCCGGCGCCGAGATCGATCCGCGCCTGCGGGTCGGTGTACGGCCCGGACGTGTCGTAGACGGTGATCGGGGCATTTTCCTCGCCGCCGAACACGGTGGGCGTGCGGGTCAGCGCGATCTCGCGCATCGGCACCTGCAGATCGGCGCGCGAGCCCTGCACGAAGATCTTGCGCGAACCGGGGATCGGGCGGGTCACCGCCGCGGACAAGGTGTCGGTCTGCTGCTGCAGCGGATTGGGTACGGCGTTCATCGGCGTTCGTCCTGGTTCAAGTGACCCGCAGGGGAAGCGGGACGGGTGCGAGCGGACTCGCATCTCGGACGAAGCGGCGGCGCGGGCCCGCCCCGGACGCGCACGCGCCCGCAGCGGACTTGCGAAGCTTCCCTACGCCGGTATCAACCGGATCAGGTTCGAAGGGACTGTCTCAACCGCGGCCTGCGCCGACGGTACCCCCGCTTCTGCGGCTATTAGACCCGTTTCCGCCGCTCGCCGCCAATCGATGCGGCTGAACGCCGGCACAGCCGCCGCGCGCATGTGTCAGCGCCGCCACACGCGACGGCGCCGGCGACAAACCGCGGCCACGTGACCGGCCTAGCCTGCGCGCACAAGAATCAGAGCTCTCTCTCATCGCCGCCGGCGCTGCCGGCGGCATTTTTTTTGCCAACGCGCGCGCCGGCTCATTCCAGCATGTAGGCCACGCGCAAGCCGCCCCAGTGGCGCCCGCGGACATGCACCGGCACCGACAGGTCGAACAGGATCTGCCCGGTATCGCGCCGATACACCTGCAGCAGATAGGGCTCGGTGTGGCGGCCGACATTGCGGCCGACCCGGTCGGCGAAGATGCGCTTGCTGCGGTTGCCGACCAGGTCGCGCGCGCGGTCGCCACTGAGCGGCTGGCTGAAGCGCAGATTGTGGGTCGGCACGTAACCATCGACGTTCGCGCAGATCGCGAACACGATCCACGGATGCGCGGCCAGCAGCGGCTCCTGCAGCGGCGGCAGCAGCTCGTCGCACAACGCATCGAATGCGGTGCGGTACTTGGGCGGGTCGATGCCGGGGATCGGCACGTACTCGGTGGAGAACAGCGCCTCCTCGCCGATGCGCCCGCGCATCAGCGCTGCCTCGAAGGCCAGGCCGACGCTGACCGCAGCGGCCTGGGCCAGATCGCGCACGCGCGCATGCCGTGGCTGGCGCATCGGATCGGCGGGCAGCCGGAACAGATTCACGCAGTCGTGCAGGGTGTCGCTGCCCGCGGCCAGGTCGGCGCTGCGCTGCACCACCTGCGCGGCGTGCTGCAGATTGCTGCGGCTGAGCCCGACCACGTGCTCGATGGCACGGTCGATGCCGCCGATCTCTCCGCTCTGCGTGGCGATGCGGCCGGCCACCGCCTCCATCGCCGCACTGGCGCGGCCGAGCAACGCGCCGATGCCGCCCAGCACCTGCTCGGTGCGCTGCGCCGAGGCCGCACTGTCCTGCAGGGCGGTGCCGGTCTCGCCGATGATGCTGCGCACGTCGCGTGCCGCGGTGGCGGCGCGTTCGGCGAGTTGCCGGATCTCGGTGGCGACCACCGCGAACCCGCGCCCGGCCGGGCCGGCATGCACTGCTTCGATGCTGGCGTTGATCGAGAGGATGTTGGTCTGGAATGCGACCGCATCGATCACCTCGATGACCTGGTTGGCGCGTGCCGAACGCCGCGCCACCTCTTGCATCGCCTGGCCGAGGATGCGCGCCGCCTCCACACCCTGGCGGGCGCTGTCGTCGGCGCTGGCCGCCACTGCGATCACCGCGCGCAGGTCGCGGTCCGTCTCCTGCAGGCTCTGCAGCAACTGCCGGGTGGTGCCCAGCACGGTCTGCAGCGCCTCCAGTTGGGTCTGGGACTGCCGCGCCAGTTCGTCGTTCTCGGCGACCACGTGCGGCACGTCGGCGGCGATCTGCAACGACAGCGCCACCGCCTGGCGGATCGCCTCGGCCAGGTTGCCGAAGCCGGCCGACAGGCGCCGTCCCGGCATCGCCTCGGCCTCCTGCGCCGACAGCGGCGTGTGCAGCCCCAGATCCAGATCGCAGCCGGTCAGCCGCTCGCCGACCCGATCCAGCAGCGTCTGCGCCACCACCCCCTCCTGGATCCGCTGCGCCAGCGCCTGCAGCGCCGGGCTGGTCGCACCCTGCGGCTGGCCCTCGGCGAGCAGCGCGACGTCGCGCAACAGTGCCGCGGTTTCCGGATGCGGCAGCGACAGCAGCCAGCCTTGGCAGCCACGATCGCGGTCGCGCTGGTAGCGCACGCGGCGCGCGGGATCGCCCCCCGGCGCCTGCCAACTGCCTTCGCTGTCGACCAGGGCGGACAGCGGCAAGCCCCAGACCGCCTCGCTGGCGGCGCCGAGCAGCGTTTCGGCCGGGACGCCCAGCAGGTCCAGGGCGGCACGGTTGGCGGCACTCACGCGACCGTCGGGCTCCAGCCGCAACAGCGCGATCGGGGCATCCGGCAAACCGGCAATGGGCGCGGCGTCGGCATCGGGACTGCGTGAGAACAAGGCCATCGGCGTCTTCCTCAGTGCTGCGGCCATGGTATCGGCTCCTGCCGCGCCCTCGCAGCGACACACGCTCCAACCGGGATCACCATCATGCAAGGGATGCGCATCGGCAGACCTGCCGACGACACGACCATGACGTCGTCTTCGCGAACATGGGGCCATCGCAACGCCCGACCGCTCCTGGATTTGGCGCCAAACGTTCGATGTGGCGCGACCGTGCAGTGCACCGGCACTGCGATGCGGCAGGCCACACGCCATGGGCGCGACGCGACGCCGGTGCAGACCCGCTGCGTCGTCTCCCCGCCCGTTTGCCGTGGGTCGGTCTGACGGCCGTAGCGCCTCTCATCCGTTCCACGACTGGAGACACGCCCCCATGGTGTTCCGCATTTCCATCGCCTTGGTGGCGCTGCTGGTCCTGATCGCCGGCGTTGCCCCCGGCCCCTTCAATGGCGTGGTGCAGACCGCGCTGACCGACGTGATCCGCAGCGCCGGCTGGCTGTACCTGCTGATCGTGTTCCTGACCCTGAGCTTCCTGCTGTACCTGGCGTTCGGTCGCTTCGGCAACCTGCGCATCGGCGGCGAAGACGCCGAGCCGGATTTCTCGCGCGGGAGCTGGCTGTCGATGTTGTTCGCCGCCGGCATGGGCATCGGCCTGGTGTTCTGGGGTGCGGCCGAGCCGATCTCGCATTTCCTCAAACCGCCGGAGGGGCTGGCGCCGGAGAGCATGCAGGCGGCACGCGCGTCGATGCGCTACGCCTTCTTCCACTGGGGTCTGCATCCCTGGGCGGTGTATGCGCTGATCGGCCTGGCGATGGCCTGGTTCCAGTACAACCGCAACGGCCGCGGGCTGATCAGCGACATCCTGCAGCCGGTCATCGGCCGCCATCACCGCGGCTGGATCGGGCAGTGCGTGAACATCGCCGCGGTGGTGGCCACCGCGGTCGGCGTGGCGACCACCCTGGGCTTCGGCACCATCCAGATCGCCGCCGGCGTGCAGCGCGTGTTCGGCGTGCACGCCGGGGTGCCGTTGCAGTTGACGGTGATCGGCGTGGCCTTCGTGCTGTACATGCTGTCAACCAGCACCGGTGTGGAACGCGGCATCAAGTGGCTGTCCAACATCAACCTGGCGCTGGCGGCACTGCTGCTGGCCGCGGTGCTGGTGCTCGGCCCCACCGGCTTCATCTTCGACACCTTCACCACCACGCTGGGCGCCTACCTCAATCAGCTGGTGACGATGAGCCTGCGCATGTCGCCGTTCTCCGGCGACCGCTGGGTCGCAGACTGGACCATCTTCTACTGGGCCTGGTGGATCGCCTGGGCGCCGTTCGTCGGCGCGTTCATCGCCCGCGTGTCGCGCGGCCGCAGCGTGCGCGAATTCGTCGTCGGCGTGGTGCTGGCGCCGACCCTGCTCGGCTTCCTGTGGTTCTCGGTGTTCGGCGGCACCGCGCTGTGGTCGCAGCTGTTCGGCCACGTGGACATGCTGCAGGCGCTGCACAACGGCTACGAGACGGTGCTGTTCACCCTGTTCGACAGCCTGCCGGGGTCGCTGCTGCTGTCGAGCGTGGCGTTGTTGCTGCTGATGATCTTCTTCGTCAGTTCCGCCGATTCGGCGGTGCTGGTGCTGGCCAGCATGTCCACCGACGAGGCCGGCGACCCGCCGCTGGCGCGCAAGCTGGTGTGGGGCGTGGCGGTGGCGCTGATCGCCGCGGTGCTGTTGCTGGCCGGCGGCCTGGATGCGCTGCAGGGCGTGATCACCATCGCGGCGCTGCCGTTCGCCTTGCTGATGGTGCTGGTGATCGTGTCGCTGTACCGCGTGCTCGATGCCGAGTCCAACCGCCAACGCCGCCAGGCGCAACGCGCCAGGCACATGATCGAGGCCTGGATCGCGCGCGAACAGGCGGCGCGGGACGACGCTGACGCGGCGGCGCCCCGCGCACAGGAATGAACGCCCCCGCGCGCGGCCGGCCTCAGTAGCCGGCGGCCTGCCCGTCCTTGCGGCTTTCCGACGCGCCGTAGTACACGCCGCTGTCCGGATCGCGCGCGATCGCCTGGTAACCGCCGTACGGCCCGTCGGCGAAGATCACCCGATGGCCCTTGCGCATCAGTTCGCGGATGGTGTCGTAGGCGAAGCCGGTTTCCAGGTTCAGCTCGCCGCCGTCGCGCATCGCCGTGGCCTGCCCGGTCGGCTCGGTGGAGCCGTCGTGCTGGATCCGCGGTGCGTCGCCGGCCTCCTGCAGGTTCATGTGGAAATCGATCAGGTTCATCAGGATCTGCACGTGGCCCTGCGGCTGCATCGCCCCGCCCATCACGCCGAAGCTCAGCCACGGCTTGCCGTCCTTGGTCACGAACGCGGGGATGATGGTCTGGAACGGACGCTTGCCCGGCGCGTAGCCGTTGGGATGGTCCTTCTGCAGCACGAACATCTCGCCGCGGTCCTGCAGGATGAAGCCCAGCCCCGGCGGCGCCATGCCGCTGCCCATGCCGCGGTAGTTGGACTGGATCAGCGACACCATCATGCCGTCGGCATCGGCGACGGTCAGGTAGATGGTGTCGCCCTCTTCCAACTGCTTCGGCGTGCCCGGCTGCACTTCCTTCAGCGCGCGGTCCATCGAGATCAGCGCGCGCCGCTGCGCGGCGTAGTCCTTGGAGATCAGCCGCGCCAGCGGCGCCGGCTGGAACGCCGGGTCGGCGTAGAAGCGCGCACGATCGGCGAAGGCCAGCTTCTTCGCTTCGGTGAACAGGTGCACGTGCTCGGCCGAGCCGAACGGGATCCTGGAGAAGTCGTAGCCTTCCAGGATGTTGAGCATCTGCAGCGCGGCGATGCCCTGGCTGTTGGGCGGCAGTTCCCACACGTCGTAGCCGCGGTAGTTGGTGGACACCGGCTCGACCCATTCGCCGTGGTGGCTGGCCAGATCCTCGTAGCGCAGGAAGCCGCCGTTGGCCTTGAAGTAGGCATCGATGGTGCGCGCGATCGGGCCCTTGTAGAACGCGTCGCGGCCGCCGTCGGCGATCTGCTGCAGGGTGTCGGCCAGGTTCGGGTTCTTCCACAGCTCGCCCTTGCGCGGGGCGTGGCCGTCGATGGTGAACTGCTCCTTGAAGCCAGGGTACTGCGACAGCCGCGGCACCGAGCGATCCCAGTAGTAGGCGATGGTCTCGGCCACCGGATGGCCGTCGCGGGCGTAGCGGATCGCCGGCGCCAGGTTCTGCGCCATCGTCCTGCGCCCGAAACGTTCGTGCAGCGCGAACCAACCGTCGACCGCACCGGGCACCGAGACCGGCAGCGGACCGGTGGCCGGGATCTCCTTCAACCCGCGGCGCTGGAACTCGGCCAGGGTCAGCGCCTTCGGCGAACGGCCGGAGCCGTTGTAACCGTACAGCTTCTGCGTCTTCGGATCCCAGACGATGGCGAACAGGTCGCCACCGACGCCGTTGCCGGTCGGCTCCATCAGCCCCAGCGCGGCATTGGCGGCGATCGCCGCATCCACCGCCGAGCCGCCCTCACGCATGGTCTCCAGTGCGATCTGCGTGGCCAGCGGCTGCGAGGTGGCGGCCATGGCGTGCGGGGCGATCACTTCCGAGCGCGTGGCGAACGGCTGACCGGTGATGCGGTCGGCGGCCTGCGCCGGCACCGACGTCGCCAGTGCCAGCGCGAGCGCCAGGCGCGCCAGGGAAGGAAGCGAAACGGACATGCGCGGCTCTCCGGAGAACAGGGGACGCCCACCGTACCCGAGTGCGGCGGGTGCCGCCGCGCAGGCGCTCACATCGCGCCATCGCAAAGGCCGGATTTCCGCGCAATTGGCGCCATTCGTCGCCTGCTCCACCTCCGTTTCATGCGTAACCATGCAGTGCTGGCGCGGCTTTCGGCACATTCGCCCGCGGAGGCCCGCAACACAGTTGACAGTCGCGCAAAGCCCATGGTTATCTCGCTGCATGTTGCAGCGCCACACCCGCCCGAAGTCGACCCACCAGCCCGCCGCATTGCGCGCGGACGCTGCTGCGTCGCTCCTCGTACTCGTGCTTATTACCTCGCCCACAAGTGCGGGACGAACCGGCGTGTAAGCGACAAGCAGCCAGGATTCGATCAGACCCCGCACCGGCAACGGCGCGGGGTTTTTCGTTTCAGTGACCACGAATGCAAGACCCCTCTCCACTCCAACACCGTTCAAGGACATCCGCACAATGACCAGTTCCGCCCAGCCCACCACCAAGATCGCCATCGTCGGTTACGGCAGCCAGGGCCGCGCGCACGCGCTGAACCTGCGCGAGTCCGGCTTCGACGTCACCATCGGCCTGCGTGCCGGCGGCCCGACCGAAGCCAAGGCGCAGGCCGACGGCTTCGTGGTGAAGAGCCCCGCCGAGGCGGTCAAGGACGCCGACCTGGTCGCGGTGCTGACCCCGGACATGGTGCAGAAGAAGCTGTACGAAGAAGTGCTGGCGCCGAACATGAAGCAGGGCGCGTGCCTGCTGTTCGCGCACGGCCTGAACGTGCACTTCGACATGATCAAGCCGCGCGCCGACCTGGATGTGGTGCTGGTCGCGCCGAAGGGCCCGGGCGCGCTGGTGCGCCGCGAGTACGAGATCGGCCGCGGCGTGCCGTGCATCTGGGCGGTGTACCAGGACAAGAGCGGCAAGGCCGAGCAGTTCGCGCTGGAGTACGCCGCCGGCCTGGGCGGCGCGCGCGCCAACCTGATCAAGACCACCTTCAAGGAAGAGACCGAGACCGACCTGTTCGGCGAGCAGGCGGTGCTGTGCGGCGGCGCCTCGTCGCTGGTGCAGGCCGGCTTCGAAGTGCTGGTGGAAGCCGGCTACCAGCCGGAGATCGCCTACTACGAAGTGCTGCACGAACTGAAGCTGATCGTCGACCTGTTCTACGAAGGCGGCATCACCCGCATGCTCGAGTTCGTCTCCGAGACCGCGCAGTACGGCGACTACGTCAGCGGCCCGCGGGTGATCGACGCGGCCACCAAGGAGCGCATGCGCGACGTGCTGACCGACATCCAGAACGGCACCTTCACCAAGAACTGGGTGGCCGAATACGACGCCGGCCTGCCGAACTACAAGAAGTTCAAGCAGGCCGATCTGGACCATCCCATCGAAACGGTCGGCAAGCAGCTGCGCGCCAAGATGGTGTGGCTCAACGGCGACGCCGCTGCCGCACCGGCCGCCGGCGGCACCAAGGCCGCGTAATCCGCGGCTCTCCCACCCGCTTCCACCGAAAGGTCGCCACCGTATGAACTCCTCCGCTCACGGCACGCCCCGCAACGGCGCGCGCTGGCTGACGCAGGCCCTGGAAGCCGAAGGCGTGGACACGCTGTTCGGCTATCCGGGCGGCACCATCATGCCGTTCTACGACGCGCTGGTAGACAGCCAGCTCAAGCACATCCTGGTCCGCCACGAACAGGGCGCGGCGCTGGCCGCCAACGGCTACGCCCGCGCCAGCGGACGGGTCGGCGTGTGCGTCGCCACGTCCGGCCCGGGCGCATCCAACCTGGTCACCGGCATCGCCGATGCGATGCTCGACTCGGTGCCGATGATCTGCCTGACCGGGCAGGTCGCCACGCCGCTGCTGGGCACCGACGCGTTCCAGGAACTGGACGTGTTCGGGCTGACCCTGCCGATCGTCAAGCACAGCTTCCTGGTGCGGCACGTGGACGACCTGCCGCAGGTGCTGCGCGACGCGTTCCGCATCGCCCGCGAAGGGCGGCCGGGGCCGGTGCTGATCGACCTGCCCAAGGACGTGCAGCTGGCCGATGCCTCGCATCTGCCGGCGCACCTGCCGGCGGCGGTGCCGACCCCGCCGGCGCCGCAGGACGCGGTGCTGGCAGAGGCGCTGGCGGCGATCGCCGGTGCCGAGAAGCCGGTGATCTACGGCGGCGGCGGCATCGCCCTGGGCGATGCGGTGGACGCGTTCCGCGCGTTCGTCGACGCCACCCGCATCCCCACCGTGCTGACCCTGCGCGGCCTGGGCGCGCTGCCGCATGCGCACCCGCATTACCTGGGCATGCTCGGCATGCACGGCACCCGCGCCGCCAACATGGCGGTGCAGGAGTCGGATCTGCTGATCGTGGTCGGCGCGCGCTTCGACGACCGTGCCACCGGCAAGCTGGCCGAGTTCGCGCCGTTCGCACGGGTCATCCACCTGGACGCCGACGCCTGCGAGATCTCCAAGCTGCGCCAGGCCGACATCGCCGTGCCCGGCGACGTGGCGCAGGCGCTGCGTGCGCTGTCCGCGGCGACCAGCACCTGCGAGGCCTGGCACGCGCGCTGCGTCGGCCATCGCGAGAAGTTCGGCGCGCGCTACGACGCGCCCGGGCAGGACATCTATGCGCCCGGCCTGCTGAAGCGGCTGAGCGAACTGGCCCCGGCCGACACCGTGATCGCCTGCGACGTCGGCCAGCACCAGATGTGGGTCGCCCAGCACTGCCGCTTCAACCACCCGCGCAATCACCTGACCAGCGGCGCGCTGGGCACCATGGGCTTCGGCCTGCCGGCGGCGATGGGCGCGCAGTTCGCCTGCCCCGACCGCACCGTGGTGCTGGTCAGCGGCGACGGCAGCTTCATGATGAACGTGCAGGAGCTGGTCACCATCGCCCGCTGCAAGCTGCCGGTGAAGATCGTGCTGCTGGACAACAGCTCGCTGGGCATGGTGCGGCAGTGGCAGGAGCTGTTCTTCGCCGAGCGCTACAGCGAGATCGACCTGTCCGACAACCCGGATTTCGCCGCGCTGGCGCAGGTCTTCGGCATCCCGGCCAAGCGCATCACCGCGCGCGGTCAGGTCGACGACGCGCTGGCCGAGCTGCTGGCGCAGCCGGGCCCGGCGCTGCTGCACGTGGCCATCGACGCCCGCGCCAACGTGTGGCCGCTGGTGCCGCCGAATACCGCCAACAGCACCATGCTGGAAAGCAATCCCGCTGCCCAGCGCCAGGAGACGACACATGCGTTACCAGCTTGACCTGGTGCTGAAACCGATCGACGGCGCCCTGCTGCGCGCGATCGGCATGGCCGAACGCCGCGGCTTCGCGCCGATCTCGATCAGCGGCGCGCCGGTGGCCGAGGACGCCGGCCGCTGGCACCTGCAACTGGTGGTGGACGGCAACCGCCCCGGCGAGACCCTGCGCCTGCAGATGGAGAAGGTCTACGACTGCGAATCGGTGCGCGTGACCGCGCTGGATGGGGTGGTATGAAGAGGTCGGGACTCGGGACCCGGGACCCGGGACCCGTGGCGGTCGCCGCGGGTGTCAGGCGCAGCGCGAAACGCGCGAAAGCGAGGGTTGCGCGGAGGTGTCTTCTTCCATGGAGGTCGCTTCTCTGGGAACCCGCTGTTCCCGGGTCACGGGTCCCGGGCCCCGGGTCCCGACCGCATGTCTAACATCCCCGCCCCGCAGGAGCCGGACGTAGGCCACGTCGCCGTCAGCGTGGCCGACGTATTGGCCGCGCAGGCGCGGCTGCGCCGCTATCTGCCGCCGACGCCGGTGCATTACGCCGAGCGCTTCGGCGTCTGGCTGAAACTGGAAAACCTGCAGCGCACCGGTTCCTACAAGGTCCGCGGCGCGCTCAATGCGCTGCTGGCCGGGCTGGAACGCGGCGACGAGCGCGCGGTGATCTGCGCCTCCGCCGGCAACCACGCGCAAGGCGTGGCCTGGGCCGCGCACCGCCTGGGCGTGCAGGCGATCACGGTGATGCCGCATGGCGCACCGCAGACCAAGATCGCCGGCGTCGCGCACTGGGGCGCCACCGTGCGCCAGCACGGCAACAGCTACGACGAGGCCTTCGCCTTCGCCCGCGAACTGGCCGAGCAGAACGGCTACCGCTTCCTGTCCGCCTTCGACGACCCGGACGTGATCGCCGGCCAGGGCACGGTCGGCATCGAGCTGGCCGCGCACGCACCGGACGTGGTGATCGTGCCGATCGGCGGCGGCGGCCTGGCCTCCGGCGTGGCCCTGGCGCTGCGCTCGCAGGGCGTGCGCGTGGTCGGCGCCCAGGTCGAAGGCGTGGACTCGATGGCGCGGGCGATCCGCGGCGACGTTCGCGCCGTGGATCCGGTGCCCACCCTGGCCGACGGCGTCAAGGTTAAAATCCCCGGGTTCATCACCCGCCGGCTGTGCGCCAGCCTGCTCGACGACGTGGTGATCGTGCGCGAGGCGGAACTGCGCGAAACGCTGGTCCGCCTGGCGCTGGAGGAGCACGTCATCGCCGAGGGCGCCGGCGCGCTGGCCCTGGCGGCCGGGCGCCGCGTCGCCGGCAAGCGCAAGTGCGCGGTGGTGTCCGGTGGCAACATCGACGCCGGCGTGCTGGCGACGCTGCTGTCGGAGGTGCGCCCGCGCCCGCCGCGCAAGCCGCGCCGCCGCAGCGCCGAGCGACTTCGTAGCCAACGTCCCGCCCCGCCCGCTCCTGCCCGCATCGCCGCGTCCCCGCATCCCCATCCGCAAGCCAACGCCGCCGTAGAGGAACCCATCTGGTGAACACTTCCGTTTCTTCCCAGACCCCCCGCATCCGCATTTTCGACACCACCCTGCGCGACGGCGAGCAATCCCCCGGCTGCAGCATGACCCCGCCGCAGAAGCTGGTGATGGCGCGCGCCCTGGCCGAGCTGGGCGTGGACATCATCGAGACCGGCTTCCCGGCCAGCTCGCAGTCCGACCGCGAGGCGATGGCGCTGATCGGCCGCGAAGTGCGCGGCCCGACCCTGGCGGTGCTGTCGCGCTGCCTGGCCGCCGACATCGAGACCTCGGCGCGGGCGCTGGAAGCGGCGGCCAATCCGCGCCTGCACGTGTTCCTGTCGACCAGCCCGCTGCACCGCGAGCACAAGCTGCGCATGACCCGCGAGCAGGTGCTGGAGTCGGTGCGCAAGCACGTCGCGCTGGCGCGCCAGTACGTGGACGACGTGGAGTTCTCGGCCGAGGACGCCACCCGCACCGAGGAGGATTTCCTGGCCGAGGTCGCCAGCGTGGCGATCGCCGCCGGCGCCACCACCATCAACCTGCCCGACACGGTCGGCTTCACCACCCCGGAAGAGATCCGCGGCATGTTCGCGCGGATCATCGCCAGCGTCCCCGGCGCCGACCGCGTGGTGTTCAGCGCGCACTGCCACAACGACCTGGGCCTGGCCGTGGCCAACTCGCTGGCCGCGGTGGAAGGCGGCGCGCGGCAGGTGGAATGCGCCATCAACGGCATCGGCGAGCGCGCCGGCAACTGCGCGCTGGAAGAGATCGCGATGGCGCTGAAGGTGCGCAACGCGTTCTACGAACTGGACACCGCGATCCACACCCCGCGCATCGTCGCCACCTCGCAGTTGCTGCAGCGCCTGGTCGGCATGCCGGTACAGCGCAACAAGGCGATCGTCGGCGGCAACGCCTTCGCCCACGAGTCTGGCATCCACCAGCACGGCATGCTGCGCCACCGCGGCACCTACGAGATCATGCGCCCGGAAGACGTGGGCTGGGAGTCCTCGCAGATGGTGCTGGGCCGCCACAGCGGCCGCGCCGCGGTCGAGCAGCGCCTGCGTGCGCTCGGCTACGTGCTGGACGAGGCCGAACTGAACATCGCCTTCGACGCGTTCAAGGCGCTGTGCGAACAGCAGCGCGTGGTCAACGACGCCGACCTGCAGGCGATGATGCAGGACGCGCCGGAGAGCCAAGGCTACCGCCTGTCGTCGATGACCGTCAGCGACCGCGGCCAGCGCGCCAGCGCGCAGGTCGAGCTGTCCGATCCGGACGGCCAGCGGGTCAGCGAGCGCGCCGAGGGCGACGGCCCGGTGGACGCCCTGTTCGCCGCACTGTCGGCCGCCACCGGCGTGCAACTGGTGCTGGACAGCTACCAGGTGCACAGCGTCGGCATCGGCGCCGACGCGCGCGGCGAGGCCAATCTCAGCGTGCGCCACGGCGAGGTCGAGTACGACGGCACCGGCACCAGCCGCGACATCATCGAGGCCAGCGCGCTGGCCTGGCTGGACGTGGCCAACCGCGTGCTGCGCCAGCGCCAGGGCGCGCCGGCCGCGGCCGACGCGCTGGCCTGAGCGGCCACAGCGCGGTCATCGTCCTCGTGCACGCTCGCCTTCGTTCCCCTTCCCCGCCCAGCTTTCCTGCCAGGTAGTTCCGCAATGTCCGCCACTCCCCGCACCCTGTACGACAAGCTGTGGGACGCGCACGTCGTCGTCCCCGAAAGCGCCGCCGCCCCGGCGGTGCTGTACATCGACCTGCACCTGATCCACGAAGTGACCTCGCCGCAGGCCTTCACCGAACTCAAGACGCGCGGTCTGGCGCCGCGCCGGCCCGACCGCACCAAGGCGACGATGGACCATTCCACGCCGACCCTGCCGCGCGGCGCCGACGGCAAGCTGCCGTACTACACCCCGGCCTCCGAGGCGCAGGTGGACATGCTCGCGCGCAACTGCGCCGACTACGGTATCGAACTGTTCGACATGGGCTCGGACAACCGCGGCATCGTCCACGTGATCGCGCCGGAACAGGGCTTCACCCAGCCCGGCATGACCATCGTCTGCGGCGACAGCCACACCTCCACGCATGGCGCGTTCGGCGCGCTGGCGTTCGGCATCGGCACCAGCGAAGTCGGCCACGTGCTGGCCACCCAGTGCCTGCTGCAGCGCAAGGCCAGGACCATGGCGATCACCGTCAACGGGCCGCTGGCGCCGGGCGTGGGCGCCAAGGACGTGATCCTGCACATCATCGGCGTGATCGGGGTCAACGGCGGCACCGGCCACGTGCTGGAATACCGCGGCTCCACCATCGAAGCGATGGACATGGAGCAGCGCATGACCCTGTGCAACATGTCGATCGAGGCCGGCGCGCGCGCCGGCATGGTCGCGCCGGACCAGGTCACCTTCGACTGGGTCGGCAACACCCCGCGCGGCCCCAAGGGCGCCGACTTCGACGCCGCCGTGCAGCGCTGGTCGCAGCTGCGCAGCGACCCCGGCGCGCGCTTCGACGCCGAGGTGCGCATCGACGCGCGCGACATCCGCCCGACCCTGACCTGGGGCACCCACCCCGGCACCGCGATCGCGGTGGACGTGCCGATCCCGGCTGCGCAGGATCCGGCGGCGCAGAAGGGCCTGCACTATATGCACCTGGAAGCCGGGCACGCGCTGATCGGCACGCCGGTGGACGTGGTGTTCGTCGGCTCCTGCACCAACGGCCGGCTCAGCGACATGCGCGAAGTGGCGCAGGTGCTGCGCGGCCGCAAGGTGGCGCCGCACGTGCGCATGCTGGTGGTGCCGGGCTCGGAAATCGTCAAGCGCCAGGCCGAGGCCGAGGGCATCCACGAGGTGGTACGCGCGGCCGGTGCGGAATGGCGCGAATCCGGCTGCTCGATGTGCATCGCCATGAACGGCGATCTGGTGGCGCCGGGGCAACTGGCGGTGAGCACCAGCAACCGCAATTTCGAGGGCCGCCAGGGCCCGGGGTCGCGCACCCTGCTGGCCTCGCCGCTGACCGCGGCCTGGGCCGCGGTGAACGGCCAGGTCAGCGATCCGCGCGCGCTGTTCGCGGAGGTCGCGTGATGGCGCCGCACATCGCCGCGTTCGCGGCCACGCTGACCTTCGTCGCCACCACCACCCGCGCCTTCGCGCACCGCCACCAGCCGCTGCTGCCGCCACACGTGCCGCCCGCGGCGCTGCCGCCGGTGGCCGACACCGCGGCGCCCGCCCCCGACTCCGTCGCTTCCCAGGAGACCCCGTGATGGCCGGCTTCGCCACCCTCACCTC
Source organism: Xanthomonas sp. LMG 12459 (assembly GCF_009192905.1). Classification (NCBI taxonomy): domain Bacteria; kingdom Pseudomonadati; phylum Pseudomonadota; class Gammaproteobacteria; order Lysobacterales; family Lysobacteraceae; genus Xanthomonas; species Xanthomonas sp. LMG 12459. The sequence goes on along the minus strand of NZ_NSGT01000022.1, from coordinate 98,203 downwards.
GCGCAGCGTGGTGCTGCGCCAGACCAACATCGACACCGACCAGATCATCCCGGCGCGGTTCCTGTCCACCACCGAGCGCGCCGGCCTCGGCCGCCACGCCTTCAACGACTGGCGCTGGCAGGCCGACGGCACGCCGAACCCGGAGTTCGCCTTCAACCAGGCGCACAACGCCGGCCGCCAGATCCTGCTGGCCGGGCGCAACTTCGGCTGCGGCTCCTCGCGCGAGCATGCGCCGTGGGCGCTGACCGACCTGGGCCTGCGCGCCATCGTCAGCAGCGAGATCGCCGACATCTTCCGCAACAACAGCCTCAAGAACGGCCTGCTGCCGATCGTGCTGGCCGAGGACGACGTGCAGACGCTGATGCAGCGCCCGGACGACGAGCTGACCGTGGACGTGGCCGCGCGCGAGCTGCGCACGCCCGACGGCCGCGTCTACGCCTTCCCGCTCGATGCGTTCTCGCAGACCTGCCTGCTCGAGGGCGTGGACGAGATGGGTTACCTGTTGCTGCGCCAACCCGACATCGAACGCTACGAGGCCACCCATGCACGCTGACATCGTCGTCCTGCCCGGCGACGGCATCGGTCCGGAAGTCGCCGCCGCCGCGGTCGCGGTGCTGCGCGCCGTCGCCGCACGCCACGGCCACGACTTCCAGTTCCACGAACACGACATCGGCGGCATCGCCATCGACCGCCACGGCGAGCCGCTGCCGGCGGCGACGCTGACCGCCTGCCAGGGCGCCGACGCGGTGCTGCTGGGCGCGGTCGGCGGGCCGAAGTGGTCCGACCCCAACGCCAAGGTGCGCCCCGAACAGGGCCTGCTGGCGATCCGCCGCGGCCTGGGCCTGTTCGCCAACCTGCGCCCGGTCAAGCCGCACAAGGCGGCGCTGGACGCCTCGCCGATCAAGCCGCACCTGCTGCAGGGCGTGGACATCGTGGTGGTGCGCGAACTGACCGGCGGCATCTACTTCGGCGACAAGACCCGCAGCTCCAGCGACGCCAGCGACCTGTGCCGCTACACCGTCGCGGAAATCGAACGGGTGTTGCGCAGCGCGTTCCGCCTGGCCCGGCAGCGCCGCAACCACGTGGTCTCGGTGGACAAGGCCAACGTGCTGGAAACCTCGCGGCTGTGGCGCGACGTCGCCGCACGCATCGGCCGCGAGGAATTCCCGGACGTGCGCCTGGAACACCAGTTGGTCGATTCGATGGCCATGCACCTGCTGGCCAAGCCGCGCGAGTACGACGTGATCGTCACCGAGAACATGTTCGGCGACATCCTCACCGACGAAGCCTCGATGCTGGCCGGCTCGCTGGGCCTGCTGCCGTCGGCCTCGCTGGGCGACGGCCGCATCGGCCTGTACGAGCCGATCCACGGGTCGGCGCCGGACATCGCCGGCAAGGGCATCGCCAACCCCTACGCGACCATCCTCAGCGCGGCGCTGCTGCTGCGCCACTCGCTGGGCCTGGAAGCCGAGGCGGCGGCGATCGAGCAGGCGGTGGATGCCGCGCTCGACGCGCAGGCGTTCACCGCCGATCTCGCCGCGCCCGGCCAGGGCATCTCCACCGACGCCGCCACGCAGGCGGTGCTGCAGCGCCTGCAGGCCTGATCCGCGGCGGCGCACCCGCGCCGGCCGTCTCCCGCCCGCCGCAGCGATGCGGCGGTGCGCAACGCCCCACTGCCACGCCCCACGCGCTTCGCGGCGCCTGCCTGGCGCCTGCGCGCGCTCCCCACACAACGTTCGTCGCCGCGCCACCGACGCGCTGCGTCCGGGTTGCGGCAGCGGCCTAGCCGACCACCCGATCGCGGCCTTCGCGCTTGGCCTGGTACAGGTGCTTGTCGGCCTTCACCAGCAGGTCGCGGCGGGTGCGCAGGGCCGGCGACAGGCAGGCGAAGCCGATGCTGGCGGTGAAGCGCACCGCGCGGCCGTCGTCGGCGTACAGCACCAGGTCGGCCACGCGCAGGCGCAGCGCGTCCAGGCGCGCGCGCGCCGCCTCCTGGTCCAGGCCGGGCAGCACCAGCAGGAATTCCTCGCCGCCATGGCGCGCGGCGAACGCCTGCTCGCCGAGGCTGTCGCGCAGCGCCTCGCCGACCCGGCGCAGCACCTCGTCGCCGATCTCGTGGCCGTAGGCGTCGTTGATCTTCTTGAAGTGGTCGATGTCCAGCAGCGCCACGCACAACGGCGTGCGCGCGCTCAGCGCCCGCTCCAGCGCCGTGTTGAGATAGGGATCGCCGGTGCGCCGGTTGGGCAGGCCGGTCAGCGCATCGTGCCCGGCCTGGTAGGCGAGCTTGCGCACCAGGTCCTCGCGTTCGAGATTGGCCAGCTTCAACGCCAGGTTCTTGGCCTTCAGCTCGTGGGTGCGCTCGGCGATGATGGTGTTGAGCCGGCGCTGGCGGCGCCGGTAGCGACGGCTGCGGCCGCGGTACCACCACAGGATCAGACCGGTCGCGCACAGCGCCGCCAGCACCACGAACGGCCAGCGCTCCCAGAACGGCGGCACCAGCTGCAGTTGCAGCGAGGCGCTGCCGATGCGTTCGCTGCGCGACCAGTCCAGCGGACTGGTCATCGCCTGCACGTCCAGGCGATAGCTGCCCGACGGCAGGTTGGTGTAGACGGCTTCCTCGTTGCTGCCGGCATCGACCCACTGCCGGTCGAATCCCTGCAGGCGGTAGCGGTAGCGCACCTTGTCCGGCGAGCGGAAGCTCAGCCCGGCATAGCCGACCGCGAGCCGGGCGACACCGCCGTGCAGGCGGTACTCGCCACGCAGCGGCTGCGCCACGCCGTCCACCTGCACATGCGAGATCACCAGCGGCGGCGCACGCACGTTGCGCCGGCTCGGCAGGGCCGGATCGATCAGCGCCAGCCCGGCCGAGGTCGGGATCAGCAGCACACCGTCGCGGCTGCGCCAGCCGGCCGGTGCGCTGCTGCCGTTGCCCTGCCCGCCGGGCATGCCGTCGCTGCGGTCGACCACGTCCACCGCCAGGGTGCTGCGCTGGCCAGCGTCCAGCTCCGCCAGCCGCGCACGCGCGATGCGCAGCACGCCGCGGTTGCTGTTCGCCCACAGGTTGCCGTTGCCGTCGTCGAGCAGCCGGAACAGCTTGTCGCGCGGCAGACCGACGCTATGGTCGTAGATGCGCCACTGCCCGCCGCGCAGCCGCAGCAGGCCACGGTCGCTGGCGACCCACAGGGTGCCGTCGGCATCTTCGAGGAAGTCGAAGGCGTTCTGCGCCGGGAAGCCCTGCCCGCTTGGCCGCGCCTGCAGCGTGCCGTTGCCCGCGAGCGTGGCGACGCCCTGATTGGTGCCGATCCACAGCACGCCGGCGCGGTCGCGGTACAGCGCCTGCACCTGTCGCCCGGGCAGGCCGTCGGCGCTGCCGTAGGCCCGCGTGCGATCGCCCTTGCGGTACAGCAGCCCCTCGTTGCCGCCGATCCACAGGCCGCCGTCGGCATCGGCCAGCAGCGCGCGCACCATGGTCCGCGGCACGCCCGCGGCCACGCCCAGGCGTTGCCGGATCGTGCCGTCGGCCGACAGCAGCAGCACGCCCTGGTCGTAGGTACCCACCCACATGCCGCCGTCGCGGGCAGCGGCCAGCGCCAGCACCGATGGATCGCGGCCCGGCCGCTCGCTCAGCCGTACCGCGCGGATGCGGCCGCCCTCCCAGCGGTCCACGCCGGCGGCATGGCCGATCCAGATCGTGCCATCGGCGTTCTGCTCGACCACGCGTACGTAGTCGCTGCCGAGCCCGTCCTGGCGGGTCAGGCCGCCGGCGTCGCCCTTGGCGACACGGAACAGCCCGTCGGTGCTGCCGGCCCACACCAGGCCCTCGTGGTCCTCGATCAACGCGGGGCTGACCACGCCGGAGATCGACAGGACTTCGTCGCTGGCGCCGTTGGCGGTGCGCCGCAACAGTTGCCCGCTGGACAGGCTCATCCATAGCTGGCCGTCCTGGTCCTGCAGCGCGGCATCGACGCGCTGGCCGCGCCGCAGCCATTGCAGCTCGCCGTTGCCGCCGAGCCAGAACACGCCCTCGTCGCTGGCCACCAGCAGGCCGCCGTGACGGTCGGGGGTCAGCCGCCGGATCGAGGCGGTGCGCATCGCCGCCGTGCCCCAGCGTTGCGCCTGCGTGTCGTGCGCGGTCAGGCGGAACAGCCCCTGCGAGGTGCCCACCAGCACCGCATCGCGGTAGCGCAGCAGCGCAGCGATGCGGGTCCGGCGCAGCCCCGCGGCGGTGCCGACATCGACCAGGCGGCCGTCGGCCTCGATCCGGAACAGGCCGTCCTCGCTGCCCACCCACAGCGCGCCGTCGGCATCGCGCAGCATCGCGGTGACCCGCAGGCGCTGCGCGCGCGCATCGCCCAGATGCTCCCAGCGCCCGGCGGCGTAGCGGAACACGCCGTCGTAGGCGGTGCCGACCAGCATGCCGCCATCGGTTTCGGCGAGCAGTGCGAACACGCCCGACAACTCCATGCCCGGGGTGTTCTGGCGATCGAAGACGGTGAAGGCGCGGCCGTCGAAGCGGGCCACGCCTTCCCAGGTTCCCACCCAGATCATGCCGTCGCGGTCCTGGGCCAGCGCGTGCACCAGGTTGTGCGGCAGCCCCTCTTCCATGGTCCAGCGCGCGATCACCGGACGGTCGAGCACGGCGCGCTCGGTCAGCGGCGCGGCCGGTTCGGCGCGCGCGGCGGCACTGGCGCAGCACAGCGCCAGCAGCAGGCATATCACCACGCCCAGGCGGCGACACAGCGCGTGCGCGCCGTCGCGACTATCGTGACGCCGATCCCCCTGTTCCATCCCTTTCCGAATCACACCTGCAACGGCGCGCGGGTACCCCCTGTGGGCAGATGGCTAATCTATCACCGCCTGTTCGGCGCCGATGTCAGGGTGTTCCTGACGCCCAGGCCTGGCTCACGGGGGCAGCGGCAGGGTCACGCAGACGCGCAGGCCGCCCAGGGTCGGCGAGGCGTCCAGGGTCACCTCGCCGCCGTGCGCGGTCACCACCTCGCGCACGATAGCCAGGCCCAGGCCGCTGCCTTCCACGCCACTGCCCAGCTCGCGGTGGAAGCGCGCGAACACCCGCTCGCGCGCCTCGGCCGGGATGCCGGGGCCGGAATCCTCGACGCTGAAGCAGACGCCGTCAAGGCCGGCGCACAGCGCCACCTCGACCTGGCCCTGCGGCGGCGCATAGCGCAGCGCGTTGTCGATCAGGTTGCGCACCAGCGCCGACAGCGCCGCCTCGTTGGCCGGCAGCCGTGCCGGGTCGTTGCGGCGCAGGTGCAGGTGCTGGCCGCGGCGCGCGGCCTGGTCGCGCGCCTCCTCCACCTGCAACGCCACCAGCGCGTCCAGCGCCAGCGGCGACAGCGCCGCGGCGGCAGCGCCCGGCTCGACCCGGCTCAGGGTCAGCAACTGTGCGACCAGCCGCTCCACCCGGCGCACGCTGGCGTCCAGGTGCCGCTGCGATTCGCTGCGCTCGTCGGCGTCGCGGGCCTGGCGCAGGTTGTCGGCGTGCACCTTCAGCGCGGCGATGGGAGTGCGCAGTTCGTGCGCGGCATCGGCGATGAAGCGGCGTTCGCGCTCCAGCGCGGTCTGCAGGCGCTGCATCAGTCCGTTGACCGCGGCGACCAGGCCGAGGATCTCGCGCGGCACGCCCTGCAGCGGCAGCGGTTCCAGCCGCTGCGGGTCACGCTCGCCGATCGCCTGCGAGACCCGACTCAGGGCACCGCTGGCCCAGCTCACCACCAGCCACACCAGCACCACCAGCACCGGCAGGGCCAGCAGCAACGGCAGGGCCGTGCCCAGCGCGATGTCCTCGGCCAGTTCCTCGCGGATATCGGCCTGTTCGCCGGTCTGGAACCAGCGCCCGCCCGGCGAGCGCAGGCTGAAGGTGCGCCAGCGGTCGCCATCCAGGGTGACGTCGGCGAAGCCGGCGCGCAGCGGCGCCAGCTGCCGGGTCGGCCCGCTGTCCGAGCGCAGCAGCAGATGGCCATTGCGGTCGCGCACCTGGAACGCGAGTTTGCTTTCGTAGGCGTGCCCGGTGCGAAACGCCAGCGCCTCGCCCACGCCCTGCGCCTGACCATGCCAGCCGCGGATCACGATGGCGTCGCCGGCCGGACCCAGCCGCGACAGATCGTCCAGCGGCTCGTCGACCAGGCTCAGCAACACGCGCGATGACTGCACCAGCTTGGCATCGAACATCTCGCCGGCCTCCTGCAGGCCGGCGCGGTAGCTCAGCAGCGCGGTCAGCGCGAACACCGGCACCACCACGCCGAGCAGGCCGCCCAGCAAGCGTCGCCGCATCGAACTCATGGCGCCGCCGTCGCGGCCTGGGTGTCGAGCGCGTAGCCGACCCCGCGCACGGTGCGGATCAGCGCCGGATCGAGCTTGCGCCGCAACTGGTGCACGTGCACGTCCACCGCGTTGCTGGCCACATCCTCGTCCCAGCCGTACAGCCGCTGCTGGATCGAATCGCGGGCGATGGCGCGGCCGTGGCGCTCGGCCAGCAGCCACAGCAGGGCGAACTCGCGCCGGGTCAGGTCCAGGGCACGGCCGCGCCAGCGCACCGCCAGGCGCTCCGGGTCCAGGTGCAGCGCGCCGATCTCCAACTGCGGCGTGGCGCGGCCGGCGCTGCGCCGCAGCAGCGCACGCGTGCGCGCCAGCAGTTCGGTGGTGTCGAAGGGCTTGCCCAGGTAATCGTCGGCGCCCACGTCCAGGCCCAGCGCACGGTCGGCCGGCCGCTCGCGCGCGCTGAGCACCAGGATCGGCACGTCGGCACCGAGCTGGCGGGTGCGCCGGATCACCTCCAGCCCGTCCATCCGCGGCAGCCCCAGGTCCAGCAGCACCAGGTCGATCTCGCCATCGCCGATCGCGGCCAGCGCGGCGGCACCGTCCTGCACCCAGTCCACCGAATAGGCGGCGCGGCGCAGGGCGGTGCGGATGCCCTCTCCCAGCGACAGATCGTCTTCCACCAGCAGGATGCGCATGACCGCAGTGTGGGCGGCCGCTCAGCGGCTGGCAAGATGCGTTTCGACCTCGTGCAGCGCCGCCTGGATCTGCTGGCGGCGGCCGTGGTCGGCCACCTCGCGGCCGGGCCGCGGCGGCGCCGCCAGGGCCTTGCGCAGCGCCGCCGCGGCGCCGCTCCAGTCCTTCTGCGCGCGCAGGAAATCGCCATAGAAGTAGTTGGCGTCGATGCCGTCCGGGTCGTACTGCAGGCCCTGCCGCAGCAGCGCGCGCGCCTTGGCGTCGTCGCCGAAGCCCACCGGCCAGCCCGGCACCTGGTAGTACAGCGCGCCCAGGCTGGTGCAGCCGGCGCCGTTCAGGGCGGCCGGGTCCAGCGCCAGCGCCTGCTCGAAATCGCTGCGGGCGCGCTTGACCAGGCCCAGCGCACCGAGGCCGCCGCGCTCGCCGGCTTCGCTGGACAGCACAATGCCCTCCCAGATCAGTGCCGCCGGATCGCGCGGCGCCGCCTGGCGGGCGGCGGCCGCCTGCGCGGCCAGGCTGGCATAGGCCTCCAGGCGCTGCGGCTTCGGCGTCTGGTAGGCGACCTGGGCCCACTGGTCGCGCACCGCGACCACTGCCGGCGTCAGCGGCGCGGCGGCGACGGCCGCCCCCAGCGGCGACAGCGCAAGCAACAGCAACAACGCACACGGACGCAGCTTCATCGGGCATCTCCAAGTCGGGAAGGAACACGTGTGGCATGCCGGCGCACCACGGGCAACTGCGCTTTCAAGCTGCGGTCCACCAGCCCCGGCAAGGCGCCGTTGAGGCGGGCGAAGAGTTTTTCCGGCCAACCGATCTGCAGGCGCCGATCGCCGCGTTCGATCGCCTGGCGCAGCGCGCGCGCCACCCGCTCGGGCGTATCCGCGCCGACCTTCAGCTCCTGGTTCATCGCATCCACCTGCGCGGTGTTGAACGCGGTGCGGGTGGCGCGCGGCGCCAGGTACTGGAACCGCACATGGCTGTCGGCGTACTCGCGCGCCAGCGCCTCGAACAGCCCGCGCAGGCCGAACTTGCTGGCGCTGTAGCCGGCAAAGCCGGGAAAGCCCAGGCTGCCGAAGGTGGAGCCGACCGCCACCACCGTGGCCTGCGGCTGCGCCTGCAGCAACGGCAGCAGCGCGCGCACCAGCAACATCGGCGCCATCAGGTTGGTGTCGAGCAATTGCCGCAGATCCTGCTCGGACTGCTCGGCGAACAGGCCGAAGCCGCTCTGCGCATGCGCGATCAGCAGCAGCGAGGGACGGATCGGCAAGGCCCCGGCGGCGGCGAGCAACTGCGCGCGCCCGGCCGGCGTGGACAGGTCCAGCGGCAGCGGCAGCACCCGCCCCTGCGGATGCCGGCCGGCGACCTGCGCCAGGCGCACCGGGTCGCGGCCGACCGCCAGCACGCAGGCACCGGCGGCCACCAGTTCGTCGCACAGGGCGGCGCCGATGCCGCCGCTGGCGCCGGTGAGAATCACACTGCGTCCGTTGAGATCCATCATGCGGCCTCCGCCATGGGCAGCGCCGGCTGTGCGCGCAGGCTGCGGAAAATGTCGCCGTACAGGCCGTAGAAGCGCTTGGCCGCATGCACCACGGCGCGCTGGTCGTCGGCATCGTCGAGCCGGTCCATCAGGCCTTCGAAGAAGCCGGCATGCTCGATGTCCAGGTCGCCGTGCGAGCGCAGGTAGCTGAAGGCGTTGCGCGGCAGGCCCAGCGAGGTCTCGATGCTTTCGGCCGCACGCGTGGCCAGCGCCACGCTGGTGCCTTCCAGCACCAGCACCATGCCGAAGAAGCCGACCGGATTGCCGCGGGCGATGGTGTCGTAGGCGTAGGCCACCATCAGTTCGGTCGCCGCCGATGGCATCGAGGCGGCGGCGGCGGCGCGGTCGGCGCCGCAGGCGGCCAGGTCGTCGAGGATCCACTCCTGGTGACCCAACTCTTCCTCGATGTACTCGGCCACCGCGCTGCGCAGCCACTCCAGCCGTGCCGGCAGGCGCGCGCCGCAGGCCATCAGCAGGGGCACGGTATGGCGCACGTGGTGATAGGCCTGGCCGAGGAAGGCGACGTAGTCGGCGCCGGCGATCTGCCCGGCCAGGGCAGTCTGGATGATCGGGATGGCGATCAGGTCGGCGCGTTCGGCCTGGGTCTCGGCGAGCAGCCGGGCATGGAAACTCATTGGAAAGCTCCTGGGGCGGGATCGGGTTCGAGTTCGGCATAGCGCTGCGCCACGGCGTCGGCGTAGCGCTGCAGGATGGCGTCGCGGCGCGGGCGGCCGTTGCCGGTGAGCAGGCCGTCGGCGGCGCTGAACGGCGCGGCGGCGCGCACGAAGCCGGCGACGCGGGCGTAATCGGGCAGGCCGGCGTTGACCTCGGCCAGCGCGCCGTGCAGCGCGGCGTCGTCTTCGCCAGCGCGGCGCGGCCACAGCACCGCCAGGTTGTGCGCACGCGCCTCGCCGCACACCACCGCCTGGGCGATCAGCGGATGCTGCAGCAGTTCGCTTTCCACCCACTCCGGCGAAACGTTGCGGCCGAACGCGGTGATGAACACATGCTTGCGGCGGCCGGTGATGTGCACGAAGCCGTCGGCATCGACATGGCCCAGGTCGCCGGTGGCGATCGGCCCCGGCGCCGGGCCGGGCGCGCCCAGGTAGCCCAGGCAGCGCACGCCCTCGACCTGCAGTTCGCCATCGACCACCTGCACCCGCGCATGCGGCAGTGGCCGTCCGACGCTGCCCAGGCGCTGCGCCTCGGGCCGGTTCAAGGCCACCACCGAGGCGCACTCGGTCAGGCCGTAGCCTTCGAACACTGGCAGTTGCAGCGCCGCCGCACGGCGCAGCAGCCCCGGGCCGACGCGGCCACCACCGACCGCCAGGTAGCGCAACGAGGCGGGCAGCGGCACGCCGCGCTCGGCGGCCATGACCAGCCCCAGCAGCAACTGCGGCACCAGGATCACGCTGTGCGGCTGGTAGCGATGCAGGCAGGCGATCAGGGTCGGAATGTCCAGGCCGGCAGCGCCGCTATAGCCGATCTCGGCCAGCGACGGCAGCGCGATCTGCGCGCCGGACAGCAGCGGCGCGTACAGGCCGCCGACGTTCTCCAGCAGCGTCGACAGCGGCATCAGGCACAGGTGCCGGCGCGGCGCCAGCGCCGAGGCGGCGTCGGCCAGCGAGCCGGCGACCTGCAGCAACGCGTCGGCGCTCAGGCACACGCCCTTCGGCTGGCCGGTGGTGCCGGAGGTGTAGGTGATGCAGCCGGTGTCCGCGGGCAGCGCCACCGGCGCCTGCGTCAGGCGCCGGCCCGCCAGTCCCGGCTCCGGCAGGCGCAAGGCCTCACCATCGAGGTCGGCCAGGGCCGGACCCGGCGCCGCGATCAGCCCCTGCGCGCCGCTGCTGGCCAGGGCGTACTGCAACTGCGCCGGGCTGAAGAAGGTCGGCAGCGGCACGTGCACGCCGCCGTTCAGGCGGATCGCCAGATCCAGCAGCAGCCACTCGGGGCCGTTGTCCAGGCGGCTGGCGACGCAATACACCCCATGCCCCTGCAGCGCATCGGCCAGGCGCTGGGCGCGCTCGAGCAGATCGCGCTCGCGCAGCGCCCCATCGGCGTAAAGCACGCGCGCGTCGTCGCCGCGCAAGCCGGCCAGCAGGTCGGCGACGCCGGGCGTGCTCACGGCGCCCCCGCCAGGCAGGCGCGGAACGTGGGCAGCACGCCGTGGCGGGGTTCCGCCTCGCGCTGCAGGAAGGCGTGCCCGGCGGCGATGTCGCCGAACATCAGCCGCGGCTGCGCCGCGTAGTAGTCGCCCCAGTCGCTGGGATCGTCGCGCAGGTCCTGGCCGCGCGCCTCGCCCAGCTCCACAGTGGCCAGGTGCAGGCGATCGAAGGCGTTGCGCAGTTGCCGGGTCGCCACGAACAGCACCCAGCGCAGGCCTGCGCCATGCAGGGTGCAGGTCAGTGCGCGGATCATCGCCCGCGCGTCGCCGGCGTGCTCGGCGGCGAAATTGCCCACCTCCACCAACTCCGTGCGCACCACTCGCCGCGGCATCAGCTCGGCGATCGCCAGCTCGGCCGGCTGCGCCAGGTACTGCTCGACGAACAGCGGACCCTCGCTGGCGCAGCGCAGCCCCAGCGCGGCCTGCAGGCGACCGTCGGCGCCGTGGTAGGCGAGCAGGTGCGGAAGAAAGCCGCGCAGGACCGCGCCGTAGCGCTCGCGGTAGACCCGGGCGATGAAGGCTTCCACCTGCGCGCGATCGGGATGCAGGGCATCGACCAGCACAGGATCGGCGAAGCGGAAACCGGAAGCAGCGGAGAGGGGGACGATGGCCATGGCGGCATCGTCGTGGCAGTCGATTAGGCGACCATGAGCCCGATGTTAGGCAAATGTAAGCCGCGCATAAGCAAAGCATTGGATGCCGCGGCCCTGCCGCCCGCGCCCGCCGAACGCAGCGTCACAATAATGAACCAGCGGGTCTAGTATAAATATCGAACCGACTGGTCTAGTATTGCCACCCATGGTCAGCAAATCGTCCGCCGCCTCCGCCAAATCCTCCTCGCGTCCCGCCGGGCCCGGTCGCCCCAAGGACATGGGCAAACGCGCCGCGATCCTGGAAGCGGCACGGGAAATGTTCACCGAACTGGGCTTCGGCGGGGTCAGCATGGACGGCATCGCCGCCCGCGCCGGCGTCTCCAAGCTCACCGTCTACAGCCACTACGGCGACAAGGAAACCCTGTTCGCCGAGGCGGTGCGCGCGCAATGCCAGGCGCTACTGCCCGACGACCTGTTCGGGCACGCCCTGAAAGGACCGCTGCGCACCCAGTTGCTGGACATCGGCCAGGCCTTCTTCGCCATGATCAGCAGCGAGGCGGCGATGGCCACCCACCGCATGATGCTGACCCCGGGCACCGGCGACGACCACGTCCGCGAGATGTTCTGGAATGCCGGTCCCAAGCGCACCCAGCAGCACCTGGCGCAGCTGCTGCAGGCCCACGTCGCCGCCGGCGCGCTGGACATCGCCGACCTCGACCTGGCCGCCTCGCAGTTCTTCTGCCTGGTCAAGGGCGAGCTGTACTCGCTGATGATGTGCGGGCTGTGCCGCGACGCCAGCCAGGAGCGGATCCGCACCCATGTCGAGGCCAGCATCGACTTCTTCCTGCGTGCCTATGCGGCGCGCTAGCCCGGCCGTGGGGCTGTCCGCGACGGCCGATGACTTCCGGCACTGCGCGCCGGACCGTCCGGCGGCGATGCTGCGGCATACGCCCGGCCTCCGTGCCGGCTAAAATGCCCGGCCCTCCGCGTTGGATGCCCGAAATGACGATCGACTACTCCCAAGCCCGCGAAAAGATGGTGGAACAGCAGGTCCGTCCCTGGGACGTGCTGGACCTGCGCGTGCTCGACGTGCTGTCGCGGCTGCCGCGCGAGACCTTCGTGCCGCCGGCCCACCGCGCCGTGGCCTACGCCGACCTGGAGATTCCGCTGGGCCACGGCCAGTTCATGATGAAGCCGGTCATCGAAGGCCGCATGCTGCAGGCCCTGGACCTGCAGCCGGGCGAGGACGTGCTGGAGATCGGCACCGGCAGCGGCTTCGTCAGCGCCTGCCTGGGCGAGCTCGGCCGCGAAGTGGTCAGCCTGGAGATCGAGCCGGCCCTGGCCGCCGCTGCGCGCGCCAACCTGGACGCCGCCGGCCTGGGCAGCAACGTCCGCATCGAGACCGCCGACGCCTTCGCCTGGAACAGCGAGCGCCGCTTCGACGTGGTCTGCGTCACCGCCGCGGTCACCGAGATCCCGGCCCAGTTCCTGGCCTGGCTGCGCCCCGGCGGCCGCCTGTTCGCGATCCGCGGCCGCGCGCCGGTCATGGAAGCGGTGCTGGTGCATGCCGAAGCGGGCGCGCCGCGCACGGAATCGCTGTTCGAAACCGACCTGGCGTACTACCTGCGAGGCGCAGCGCCAGTCCCCCAGTTCACATTCTGATCCATCAAGGAAGCCGCAATGATCCGCCGATCCCTCGTCCTGGCGCTGGCCGCCGCGCTGTTTCCGTTGGCCGCCAACGCCACGGACCTGCTGCAAGTCTACGAAATGGCCCGCAACAGCGACCCGCAGTTGGCCTCCGCGGAATCGACCCGGCTGTACGACAAGGAAGGCGAAGTGCAGGCGCGCGCCGCCCTGCTGCCGCAGATCAACGGCAGCGCGTCGCTGCAGCGCAACCATAGCGAAGTCGAGCGCGGCGGCGGCGAACTGGCCGGCACCGGCAAGAGCCGCAGCTACGCCGTGCAGGGCCAGCAGACCCTGGTCAACTTCGCCCAGTTCTCCAACCTGCGCGCGCAGAAGGCGCGCAGCCTGGCCGCCGACTACACCCTGGATTCCGCCAACGACGACCTGATCGTGCGCACCTCGGCGGCCTACTTCAACGTGCTGGTGGCGATCGAATCGCTGGTCGCCGCCGAAACCAACGAAGCCGCCGCCAAGAAGCAGTTCGACTACGCCGACAAGCGCCTGGAAGTGGGCCTGGCGCCGATCACCGACGTGCACGAAGCCCGCGCCGAGTACGACCAGGCCCGCGCCGACACGATCAATGCGCGCAACTCGCTGCAGGACCTGTACCAGGCGCTGACCCAGATCACCGGCCAGCCGGTGCGCGACCTGCGCGGACTGCCGGAGGATTTCCGTCCGCAGCTGCCGGCCACCGGCGGCGACATCGACAGCCTGATCGCCTCGGCGCTGGACAAGAACCCGTCGCTGCGGTCCTACCAGTACCAGGTGCAGGCGGCCGAGGCCAGCGTCTCGGCGGCACGCGCCGGGCACCTGCCGACGCTGAGCCTGTCGGCCAGCGCCGGCCGCGATGCGAACTGGGGCAACAGCGTCTCCGGCAGCGGCAGCACCCCGCGCGCCGACAGCAACACCATCGGCCTGACCTTGAACATCCCGATCTTCGCCGGCGGCGCCACCCAGTCCGGCGTGCGCCAGGCGCTGGCGCAGCGCGACATCGCCCAGGACACCTACGAACTGCAGAAGCGCGCGCTCGACCGCAACACCCGCAACGCCTACCAGACGGTGGTGGCCGGGATCAGCGAGATCGAGGCGCGGCGCCTGGCGGTGGTCTCGGCGCAGGCCGCGTTCGATGCCTCGCAGGTCGGCCTGGAAGTGGGCACCCGCACCGTGCTGGACGTGGTGCAGAACCAGCGCACCCTGTACCAGGCGCAGCTGGCCTACGCGCAGGCGCGCTACAACTTCCTGCAGAACCGTCTGCTGCTGAGCCAGGCGCTCGGCTCGCTGGACGTAGCCGAGGTGCAGTCGATCAACGCGCTGCTGACCCAGAGCGCCGAATCCAAGCTCAACTCCGCCAACAGCACGCAGTAAGCGCACGCACACGCGCTTGCCGCCGAAACGGCGGGCCTTCGGGTCCGCCGTTTTTGTTTATGGAGGCGTGGGGCGAATTGCGGCAGCCTCCTGTGGGAGGGACTTCAGTCCCGACGCGCTGCGCGATGGGAGGAGAGGGATGGCGATTGCCATGCGTCGCGACTTGCAGGGCATCTCGAGTCACGACGCATGTCATGCGCAGGAGCCGCAGGAGCGGCTTCAGCCGCGACGGGACTTCCCATGAACAGCCCGTCATGGCGATATCCGCTGCGACGGCTATGCCCGCGCGCCTCTACGACGCGTCAGTCCTCCACGCCCGCATCGCCCGCCAGCGGCGGCAGGTGCGGCGCGATCAACTGCAGGGTCCGCTGCAGCGCGCCGCGCCCGTTGGCGACCAGCGCGCAGCCGGCCTCGGCCATGCGCGTGCGCGCCTCGGCATCGCCCAGCAGGGTCTGCAGCGCCGCGCACACGGCGCCGGCATCCTCGCAGATGGCCACCGCGCCGGCTTCGCGCATGCGCCGCGAAATCTCGGAAAAATTATGCAGGTGCGGGCCGGTCACCGACGGCGTGCCGACCGCCGCCGGCTCCAGCAGGTTGTGCCCGCCGATCGGCTGCAGGCTGCCGCCGACGAAGGCCACCTGGGCACACGCATAGAACCCCATCAGCTCGCCCAGCGTATCGATCACGAACACCGCATCCTCGGTGCCCGGCCACTGCTGCTGGCGGCGCGTGACCACGCGCCAGCCCTGGTCGCGCGCCAGCGCCTCGACCTTGGCGAAGCGCTCCGGATGCCGCGGCGCCCACAGCAGCAGCAGGTCCGGCCACTGCCGGCGCAGCTGCCGGTGCATCTCGATCACCGCCGCTTCCTCGCCGTCGTGGGTACTGGCGGCGATCCACACCGGACGCGTCGCCGGCACGCGCTCGCGGAACGCGGCGACGACCTCCGGCAAGTGCGCAGGCGCGGCGATGTCGAACTTCAGGTTGCCCAACGCGCGCACCTGCTCGGCACGCGCGCCCAGCGCGACGAAGCGCTCGGCATCCTCCTGCGACTGCGCCGCCACGCAGGTGACGGTGCGCAGCGCGCGCCCGATCAACGGCCGCAGCAGCCGGTAGCCGCGCAACGAGCGCGCCGACAGCCGCGCATTGAGCACGTACACGGGAATGCCGCGGTCGCGGCAGCCGAACAGCATGTTCGGCCACAGCTCGGTTTCCAGGATCAGCGCCAGGCTGGGGCGGAAGTGCTGCAGGAACCGGCCGACGCTGCCGGGCACGTCGTAGGGCAGATACACATGATCGAGCGCGTCTCCCCACAGCGCGCGCACCCGCTCCGAACCGGTCGGGGTGATGGTGGTGATCACCCAGCGGATGTCCGGGCGCTGCGCGCGCAGCGCATTGACCACCGGCGCGGCGACGTTGACCTCGCCCACCGAGACCGCATGCAGCCACACCCGCGGCCGCCCGCGCGCCTGCGAATACGAGGCATAGCGCTCGTCCCAGCGCTGGAAGTACTGGCGCACGCGGAAACCGCGCCAGACCAGGTGATAGACGGTAACCGGCAGCAGCAGATAGAGCACGGCCGAGTACAGGCCGCGCAGCAGCCGCTCGATGAAATCGTTGCGCATCCGGACAGCATAGCCGGTTGCGCGCAGGCGGCGGCAGACGATCGCCATGCGCGCCGCAGCGCACGCCGACGCGGTGATGCGCGCGCCCGGCTAAACTTGGCGCATGTCTGCCGCCCCCACTCCGCCCGCGTCCGCCACCCAGGCCGCACCGCCGCCACGCTCGCCCCGCCACTGGCCCACCTGGCTGCTGCTCGGCCTGGCGGTGATCGCCGCGCGCCTGCCCTGGCTGTTGCAGCGCGCCCTGGGTCGCGGCATCGGCTGGCTGGCGCTGCGCCTGGCCGGCACCCGCCGCCATGCCGCCGAGGTGAACCTGACACTGTGCTTCCCGGAGCAGAGCGAGGCCTGGCGGGACCGCCTGCTGCGCGACAGCTTCGATGCGCTGGGCGTGGGCGTGTTCGAGTTCGCCCGCGCCTGGTGGGGCGGCATCGGCGCGATCCGCCGGCGCACCCGCATCGAGGGCCTGGAACACCTGCAGGCCTTGCAGGCGCAGGGCCGCGGCGTGCTGCTGGTGTCGGGCCACTTCATGACCCTGGAGATCTGCGGCCGGCTGCTGTGCCAGTACGTGCCACTGGCCGGCATGTACCGGCGCCACCGCAATCCTGTGTTCGAATGGGCGGTCAAGCGCGGCCGTCTGCGCTACGCCACCGCGATGTTCGCCAACGAGGACCTGCGCGGCAGCGTGCGCCATCTCAAGCGCGGCGGTTTCCTGTGGTACGCGCCGGACCAGGACATGCGCGGCAAGGACACGGTGTTCGTGCCGTTCTTCGGCATGCCCGCGGCCACCATCACCGCCACCCACCAGCTGGCGCGGCTGACCGGCTGCGCGGTGGTGCCGTACTTCCATCGCCGCGAAGGCGCCGACTACGTGCTGCGCATCGCGCCGCCGCTGCAGGACTTCCCGTCGGAGGACATGGTCGCCGACACCGCGCGGGTCAACGCCGCCATCCAGGCGATGGTGCGCGAAGCGCCGGCGCAGTATCTGTGGATCCACCGCCGCTTCAAGCGCCAGCCCGGCGGCCGCAGCGACTTCTACGAGCGCGACTGAGCGCTCACCCCGGCGTCGCGGCGTCGGCGCGCTCGCCCGGTTCAGTGTCGTTCGCCAGCAGGGCGCCGGCGTACAGGCCGATCAGCAGCATGGTCAGCCCGCCCCAGAACGACGAATAGAACGCCAGGTGGGTGTTGAACGGGAACACCGTGATCAGCAGCGCCTGCATCGCCGGGCGCGCCCGCTCGCGCGCTTGCGCCGAGGCGTAGCGCCAGGCGCGCCACGCCTGCGCGGCACCGGCCAGCCACAGCAGCAGGCCAATCACGCCGGTCTCGGCGAGCACCTCGAGCACAATCTGGTGGGCATGGAAGGCCGGCTCGCGCCCCCATTCCCCGGCATGGCTCGGATCCGGGTCGCACCCGACGTAGGCCTCGCGGAAGCCGCGCACGCCGACGCCGTTGATCGGGTGCTGGCGGATCATGCACCAGGCCGCGCTCCAGATCTGCGCACGCCCGGTCAGCGCCGCGTTGAGATCGGCCGGATGCCCGCTGAGGGCGCGCGCGGTGCGCTCGAAGCGGTCGTGCACCTGCGGCGACACCACGCCCAGCACCCCGGCGCCCAGCAGCGCGGCCACGCCCAGCGCCAGCAGCTTGCGCGCGCCGAGCAGGCGCCAGCCCGACAGCACCAGCAGCAGCGCATAGGTGACCCACGACGCGCGCGATCCCGCCAGCACCAGCACCACGCCGACCGCCCCTGCCGCGATCAGCCAGCCCCAGGCACCGCCGCGGCGCGCGGCCAGCCACAGCAGGAACGGCGACACACTGGCCAGCACCTGGCCGAACTTCAGGTTGCACGGGCCGAACACGCCGCTGAGGCGATCGGCCAGGGCGATCTCCTGCGGCGTGCACAGGCCATGGTGACTGATCGCCCACTTCAGCTGGTCCAGCGACCAGAACAGCGGGCTGGTGCCGCACAACGCCTGCGCCAGCGCATCCACGGTCCAGATCGCGGCGATCACCGCCAGGCCGTTGAAGGTGGTGCGGCGACCGCGCGGCGTCGCCACCGCCATCGCCACCAGCCACAGGAACGGCAGGAAACGCAGGTCCACCGCCGATTCGCGCAGCGCCAGCGGCACGTCCACCGCGCCCAGCGCCGACAGCGGCTGCGGCAGCCAGTAGGTGAGGAACAGCAGCGTGGTCAGCGCCCAGGCCGGGCCGCTGAGCAGGCGCGCACCGCCGCGGAAGCGGCTGTGCAGCAGGCGCGCCAGGGTCACCAGGGCGCCCAGCGCCAGCACCCCGGCGGCCAGGCCCGGCGCCGGCCACAGCGCGACGAACACCAGCACCCAGACCGGCGCCCAGCGTTCGCGGACTTCGGGCAAGGCAGAAGCGGACAGGGAACCGTCAGGGCCGGAGTTCGTCATAGATCGCCAGGGTGCTGCGCTGCATCGCCTGCAGCGTATAGGGAAGCGTGGCCGGCGGCGCCGGCGGTTGTGCCAGCAGCGCGCGCGCGGCCGCCAGCAGGGCCACGGCGTCGAAGGTCGCCACTGCGCCGGCTGGCTGCAGCTGCGCCAGCAATTCGCCGACCCCGCCATGCGCCCAGCCCAGCACCGGCCGCCCGACCGCCAGCGCCTCGACCACGGTGCGACCGAACGCCTCGGGCTTGCGCGAGAGCTGCAGCACCAGGTCGCTGGCGGCGTAGGCGTCGGCGATGCGCGCGGTCGGCGGCGTGAACGCCACCGCGTCGGCCACGCCGAGGGTCGCCGCCTCGGCTTCCAGTTCGCGGATGTAGGCCTCGCGCCCTGCCTCGCGCGCGCCTGGCAGCCACAGCCGCGCGTCGCGTCCCTCGCCGCGCAGCGCCGCCAGCAGACGCAGCGCGTCGGCGTGGCCCTTCAGGCGGGTGCCGCGCCCCGGCAGCAACAGCAGCGGCCCATCCCCGGCCAACGCCGGCGCCTGGCTGACGGCCCAGGCCCGCGCCTGCGCATCGGGCCAGGGACGGCGCGGGAACTGCGCCGGATCGATGCCGCGCGGCACCACCCGCAGGCGCGCCGGATCGGTCTGCGGATAGTGCTGCAGCACGTAGTCGCGCACGGTCTCGGACACGCAGATGACCCGCTCGCCGCGGGTCATCACCGCGCTGTAGCGGCTCGGCGAGTTGAGCCCATGCACGGTGGTGACCAGGCGCGGACGCTGCGCCGCCGGCATGCCCTGCAGCGCGCGCCAGCCCAGCCAGGCCGGCAGCCGCGAGCGCGCGTGCACGATGTCGGCGCGCTCGCGCGCGAACAGGCGCCGCAGCGCCGGCACGTGGCGCAGGGTCAGCAAGGACTTGCGGCCGATGTCCAGGGCGATGTGTTCGGCGCCGGTGGCGGCCAGCGCCGGCAGCAGCCGGCCGCCGGCCGACACGACCACGGCGCGATGCCCGTCCTCGACCAGGGCCTGGGCGATTTCCAGGGTGGACCGCTCGACGCCGCCGGACTCCAGCGCCGGCAGCAGCTGCACCACGGTCAGGCGGTGCATCGAACCCGGATCAGTCGACCAGCACGAAGACCGCGCCGCAGTACGGGCACTTGGCTTCCAGGCCCGGCTCGTCCTCGATCGGCAGGTAGACCCGCGGATGCGAGTTCCACAGCGCCATTTCCGGGGTCGGGCAGCTCAGCGGCAGGTCGGCGCGGCGCACCTCGTAGCGCGTCTGGGCATTGGCGGGCGCGGTGGCGGTATGGCTCATGGCGGTGGGGACACGGCAAAAAGGGACAGGCGATTCTAGCAGCCCGTCCCGCCACGGGCGCGGTGCGCGGCGGCGGCCCCAGGCGGTCCTTTCACGCGCCTTTCCGGTTCGCTTGATACGGAACCGACGCACCACTATGCTGGCATCACGCGGCGCCGACATGCCGCTTTGAGGTGTCTCGTGGATATAGGTGTGCGTTTGATGCAGGCGCGGCGAAATGCCGGTTTCACACTGCGCGAGCTTGCCGCCTTGCTGGGCGTGGCGCATAGCACCCTGGGTCATTGGGAGAACAACCGTTCGGTCCCCAATGCCCGGCATTTGCTGAAGATCGCCGAACTTACCGGCGTCGATGCGTATGTGCTGCTGACCGGCAAGCCGTCCAAGCTGAACCAGACCGACAGCGACAGTCTGCCGTTGCCGGTGGGCAAGCGCATGGCCTGAGCGCGGCGCGGCGCCACTGGCGCCGTCCCCGTGCCCGGCTCGACCCCGCGCAGCCCAGGTGCCGGCTGCGAGTGAAGACGCGACTCGCACTGCGACACTCGCTGTCGCCCTGATATGAAACCGCTTCCAGCCCCGCCCTTTCGCTGATCTCGCCGCAATCCGGCGCAGCGGTTGCGGCACTCTTGCCGCTGCAGCGCCACTCCCTCACTGCCCCTGGCGCAACCGCGGCCGCCTTCCGTGCTACTCATTCCGTCTGCGGCGACATCGCGCGCTCAGGCACGGCCTCGTGCACGACTCGCACGTGAGGCGCGCGCAGCGCGCGAGCGGATCTCCTGAAGACATGAGGGTGGCAGCCGTGCTGCCAGCCGTGCCGTGTGCGCACGCCCGAAGCGCCGCTGCAGCACGTGCAGCCGCACCGGCACCGCAGTCATGCGGGCCGGTGCGGGCTGGAAGCCGCGTAGAGGCTTATTTTTCCGCTTCGAGCTGCTTGCGGATCTGCGCGTCGACCGCGGCGATCGCGGTCATGTTCATCACCCGGCGCGAGGTGGCGCTGGTGGTGAGGATGTGCACCGCCTTGGAAATGCCCATCAGGATCGGGCCGATCGCCACACCGTCGGTGAACACGCGCACCAGGTTGTAGGCGATGTTGGCCGCTTCCAGGTTCGGCAGCACGAACAGGTTGGCGCGACCCTTCAGCGTGCTGTTGGGCATGATCTGCTTGCGCAGCGCCTCGTCCCACGCGGTGTCGCCCTGCATCTCGCCGTCGATGTTGAGCTCGGGCTTGCGCTTGAGCAGCGCCTCGCGCACCTGGCGCATCTTCAGCGCGTCGCGCGAATCGTGGCTGCCGAAATTGGAGTGTGACAGCAATGCGATGTTCGGCTCGATGCCGAACAGCTTCAGGCGATAGGCGGCCTGCAGCGTGGCCTCGACGATCTGCTCCACGCTCGGGTCTTCCTGCACGTGGGTGTCGACGAAGAAGAACGCGCCCTGCTGGTTGATCACACCGGTCATCGCCGAGGTCGAACTGACCCGCGGCTCCAGCGGAATCACGCTGCGCGCATAGCCGAGCTTCTTGTGGAAGCGGCCGACCACGCCGGTGAGCAGCGCATCGGCTTCGCCGCGCGCGACCATCACCGCGGCGATCAGGGTCGGCCGCGAGCGCATCAGCTCCTTGGCCGCAGTGACGGTGACGCCGCGGCGCTCGGTGAGCGCATGGTAGTACTGCCAGTAGTCGTTGAAGCGCGGATCGTCGTGGATGTTGGTGATCTCGAAATCCACGCCGGCGGTGATGCGCAGGCCCAGGCGCTGGATGCGCGCCTCGATCACGTCCGGGCGGCCGATCAGGATCGGGAACGCCAGGCCCTCGTCGATCACGCTCTGCACCGCGCGCAGCACCACTTCCTCTTCGCCCTCGGCATAGACCACGCGCTGCTTGTCGGCGCGGGCGCGGTCGTACACCGGCTTCATCATCAGGCTGGTGCGGTAGACGAACTGGCTGAGCTTGTCGCGGTAGGCGGCCATGTCGGCGATCGGCCGCGTGGCCACGCCCGAATCCATCGCCGCCTGCGCCACCGCCGAAGACAGCTCGACCAGCAGGCGCGGATCCAGCGGCCGCGGGATCAGGTAGTCGGGACCGAAGCTCGGCGTCTCGCCGCCGTAGGCCGCGCCGAGGTCGGAGGCCTCGCGCCGCGCCATCGCCGCGATCGCCTTGACGCAGGCGATCTTCATTTCCTCGTTGATGCCGGTGGCGCCGACGTCGATGGCGCCACGGAACAGGTAGGGGAAGCACAGCACATTGTTGATCTGGTTCGGATAATCCGAACGGCCGGTGCCGATGATCGCGTCCGGACGCACCGCCTTGGCTGCCTCCGGCGTGATCTCCGGATTCGGATTGGCCAGGGCGAAGATCACCGGCTGCGGCGCCATCGTCGCCACCATCTCCGGCTTGAGGATGCCCGCGGCCGACAGGCCCAGGAAGATGTCCGCGCCCTCGACGATCTCGGCCAGGGTGCGCTTGTCGGTGTCGCGCGCGTAGCGCGCCTTGTCCGGGTCCAGGTCGGTGCGGCCGGTGTGGATCACGCCGTCGCGGTCCAGGGCCAGGATGTTCTCCGGCTTCAGGCCCAGCGAGACCAGCATGTTGACGCAGGAGATGCCGGCCGCGCCCATGCCGGTGGTGGCCAGCTTGACCTCTTCGATCTTCTTGCCGGTGACCACCAGCGCATTGAGCACGGCCGCGCCGACGATGATCGCGGTGCCGTGCTGGTCGTCGTGGAACACCGGGATGTTCATGCGCTCGCGCAGCTTGCGCTCGACGATGAAGCACTCCGGTGCCTTGATGTCTTCCAGGTTGATGCCACCGAAGGTCGGCTCGAGGCTGGCGATGATGTCGACCAGCTTGTCCGGGTCGTTCTCGTTGATCTCGATGTCGAACACGTCGATGCCGGCGAACTTCTGGAACAGCACGCCCTTGCCTTCCATCACCGGCTTGGATGCCAGCGGGCCGATGTTGCCCAGGCCCAGCACCGCGGTGCCGTTGCTGATCACCGCCACCAGGTTGCCGCGCGCGGTCAGTTCGCTGGCCTGTTTCGGATCGGCGACGATGGCCTCGCAGGCGAAGGCGACGCCCGGCGAATAGGCCAGTGAGAGATCGCGCTGGGTCAGCATGGGCTTGGTCGCGGAGACCTTGATCTTGCCCGGCGGCTGCTGGCGGTGATAGTCGAGGGCGGCCTGTTTGAAATCGTCGTTTGACATCGAGGGCTTCTTTTGTCGAAAGGCGCGGAGGCCCGGAATTCTACCCCCAGCCGCGGGAGCGGTCCTGTCTGGCGGCTGTCGCCACGGCCTTGGGAGCAGGAAAAAAGCAACGCGCCGGCAAGGCCGGCGCGTCGTGTGATGCAAGGGATCAGCGCGTGGCGAGCGGTTCGGCCGCCACCGCCGGCAGCGGCACGGCCTCGCCATCCAGCGCCAGGCGCAGGCGGTCGCGATCCAGCGCATTCTCCCAGCGCGAGACCACCACGGTGGCCACCGCATTGCCCATGAAGTTGGTCAGCGAGCGGCACTCGCTCATGAAGCGGTCCACGCCCAGGATCAACGCCATGCCGGCGACCGGCACTTCCGGCACCACCGCCAGCGTCGCCGCCAGGGTGATGAAGCCGGCACCGGTCACACCGGCCGCGCCCTTGGAGCTGAGCATCGCCACCAGCAGCAGCGTGATCTGATGGCCCAGAGTGAGTTCGGTGTTGGTGGCCTGCGCAATGAACAGCGCCGCGAGCGTCATGTAGATGTTGGTGCCGTCGAGGTTGAACGAGTAGCCGGTGGGCACCACCAGGCCGACCACCGACTTCTCGCACCCGGCGCGCTCCATCTTCTCCATCAGCGACGGCAGCGCCGATTCGGACGAGGACGTGCCCAGCACCAGCAACAGTTCCGTCTTGAGGTAGCGGATCAGCTTGAAGATCGAGAAGCCGCACAGATAGGCGACGGCGCCGAGGATCACCACCACGAACAGCAGCGAGGTGACGTAGAACGAACCGACCAGCCAGGCCAACTGCACCAGCGAGTGCAGGCCGTGCTCGCCGATGGTGTAGGCGATCGCGCCGAGCGCGCCGATCGGCGCGGCCTTCATCAGGATGTGCACCAGCTTGAACACCGGCGCGATCAAGGCCTCCAGGAAGTTCAGGACCGGCTTGCCGCGCTCGCCGACCATGGCCAGCGACACGCCGAACAGCACGGCGACGAACAGCACCTGCAGCACGTTGGTCCCGACCAGCTTGCCGTTGACCACCTGGTCGCCGGTGAACGCGCCGAGCAGCGAGTTGGGGATGATGTCCATCAGGAAGCCGACCAGGGTCAGGTCGTGCGACTTCTGCACGTAGCTGGCGACCTTGCTCTGGTCCAGCTTGGCCAGGTTGACGTCCATGCCCGCGCCGGGCTGCACCACGTGCGCGACGATCATGCCCACCACCAGCGCCAGGGTGGAGAAGAACAGGAAGTACACCATCGCCTTGCCGAACACCCGGCCCACCGTCTTCAGGTGCGTCATGCCGGCGATGCCGGTGACGATGGTCAGGAAGATCACCGGCGCGATGATCATCTTCACCAGCTTGATGAAGGCATCGGCCAGCGGCTTGAGCTGCGTGGCGAACTGCGGCTCCAGATGGCCGAGCACGGCACCGATGACGATGGCCACCAGCACCTGGACGTAGGTATGCCGGTAGAACGGCACCGGCCGCGGCGCAGGGCTGGCCGGGGAAGTTGAGATATGCATCGAAGGCGCTCCGGGACGGTCCGCCCACCCGACGCGGGTCGCGGAATGCTGCCTTTGTACGCGTCGCCAGCGTCTAAGCAGATAACCTATTGGTACTAGGCCCGGCGCCGCGCCGTGTCGACGCGGTTACAGTGGCGCGGCAGGCTCACGGAAGGGCTGACGCAACGCCGCACGCAGACGCCGCCCCTCGCGGCCGATGGCGGCGTGGCCGCCATCGCAGCGCACGTCTTCAGGGGGAGACGGCGTCGCAGGACTGCAACATCGCCGTAAAGAACGGCCGGGCGCGTCCGCTATTGCATGCAGGGGGCATCGCGTCCGGCACCGTGTCCGCGTCGCAGCGGCCTCGCCGTTCGCGTGCGGTCCACCGCCGCACTGCCCGCGCCATCCATGGCACCACCAGCCCGGCCGGGGACTGCCGCGCCTTCATTCCTTACCGAGACGACTCCATCATGCGCCACACTCTCCTCTTCGCTGCGCTGGGCCTGACCGCCGCCGCTCCCGCCGTCGCCGCCAACGGTTTCGACGACTGGCCGACCAAGGTCGCCTTCAACGACGGCACCGAACTGGCCGTGACCGGCAACTACGCCTACGACTGGAACAACTTCTCCAACGACGACGGTCGCCTGGAGGACGACAACGCGTTCCGGCGCAAGGAGTTCGGCGCCACGTTGAAGAAGAAGGGCGTGTACGACGCGATGGTGTACTTCGACTTCCAGTCCAAGCTGTGGCTGGACGTGTTCTTCCGCTTCGAGACCAAGGCCCTGTTTGGCGCCGACTACGGCAAGGTGCGCCTGGGCTACATCAAGGTGCCGGTGGGCCTGGAAGGCGTGACCAGCTCGCGCGCGGACAGCTTCATGGAAGTGGCGCTGCCGGTGCAGGCCATCTACCAGGGCCGCCGTACCGGCGTGGAGTGGACCTTCGAGCGTCCGCAATACCTGCTGCAGGCCGGCGCCTATGGCGGCAAGGACCTGCAGGGCGACAACCCCGGCACCACCCAGGCGGTGCGCGGCGTGTGGACCCCGTTCAAGGCCGACGGCGACGTGCTGCACCTGGGCCTGGCGTACTCGCAGGAGAATCCGCGCGGCTACCACAACGGCCTGGACGTGAGCTTCAGCCCGCGCGCGCGCTTCCGTGCGCGTCCGGAAGCCGGCCTGACCGACGTGCGCCTGATCGATTCGGGCACGCTGGTCGACGTCGACCAGGTGCGCCGCACCGGCCTGGAGGCGATCTGGATCAAGGGACCGTTCTCGATGCAGGGCGAGGCGCTGCGCGCCGACGTGACCCGCGACAACGGCCGCACCGACTACACCGCCGACGGCCAGTACGTGTTCGCCAGCTACGTGCTGACCGGCGAATCGCGGCCGTACAGCGCCGGCAACGTCGGCAACATCAAGCCGGCCAACGCCTATGGCGCGGTCGAGCTGCTGGCGCGCTACAGCCGCCTGGACCTGGACGACGGCACGGTGCTCGGCGGCCGCCAGCACGACTGGACCTTCGGCGCCAACTGGTACCTGACCAGCCACTTCAAGTTCCAGGTCAACTACGTGCGCGCCGATGCCGAACGCGCCGGCGTGCACGTCAAGCCGAACTCGCTGGACGTCCGCGCCCAGGTCCAGTTCTGAGCCAGCGCACGCCGGCCGATCCGAGGCGATCGCCCGGCGTGCACCCCGCTGCGCCAGCCGCAAAGGCTGCGCAGCGAACCGCAGGAGGGGCCTCCGCGATGCCAAGGCCCCTTGGGTGATGCGGCCTCGGCGCCCACAGCGTGTTCGCGGCACATCCGCAAGACGACACCGGCGACGTTCCCTGATGCGATCGCCGTTGCACCTGCCGGCGGTTTCGGCTCGTTGGCGGTCCGCGACGCCAGCCATCTCCGCCGCATGCCGCAAACGGCAGCGCACCCTCTAAGCTGATGCGGTCCCGGTCGCCGCGTTCTTCCGCATGCCCTCGCTCCTGCGCCATCGTCGCCTGATCCTGCTGCTGGTCGTCATCGTCGGCGGCATGGTGCTGGCGATGCTGTCGGCGCAGCACGTCGCCGAACAGCGCGCGCTGCGCGCCGAGAGCGTGCAACTGCGTCAACAGCTGGAGCTGTATGCGCAGACCCTGCAGCAGCGCATCGACCGCTACCGTACCCTGCCGCAGGTGCTGGCGCTGGATCCGGAACTGCGCGACGCCCTGACCCATCCGCTGGACGCGGCCACCCAGCAGCAGTTGAACCTGAAGCTGGAGCGCGCCAACGACGTCACCCGCTCCTCGACCCTGACCCTGATCGATGCCAACGGCGTGGCCCTGGCCGCCAGCAACTGGCGCCTGGCCAGCAGCAACGTCGGCGCCGACTACAGCTTCCGTCCGTACGTGAAACAGGCCCTGGCGCAGGGCAAGGGCCGCTTCTACGGCATCGGCATGACCACCGGCGTGCCCGGCTACTTCCTCTCGCAGGCGATCCTCGACGCACGCGGGCGCCCGCTCGGGGTGATCGTGATCAAGATCGAACTGGCCGCGCTGCAGCACGAATGGCTGCGCGTGCCCGACGTGGTGCTGGTCAGCGACAGCCACGGCGTGGTGTTCCTGTCCAGCCGCGACGTCTGGCGCTATCGCCACTTGCAACCGCTCAGCGCGCACGAGCGCGACGAACTGCTGGCCACCCGCCAGTACGCGCAACAGACGCTGCTGCCGGCGCGCCGGCGGGTGCTGGAGACGCTGGACGACGGCGGCCAGGTGATGCGCATCGAAATGCCTGCGCAGCCGGCGCCGCTGCTGTGGCAGAGCATGGCGCTGCCGGAGGGCGGTTGGCGCCTGCACCTGCTGCACGACGTCGGCGGCAGCCGCGCGGCCGGCCGCGCCGCCGCGCTGGCCGCGGCCGGGATCTGGCTGGCGCTGTCGTTCCTGGGCCTGCTGTTCCAGCAGCGCCAGCGCCTGGCACGGCTGCGCCAGCGCAGCCGGCGCGAACTGGAAGCGCTGCTGCAGCAGCATGCGCAGGAACTGCGCACCGCCCAGGACGGCATCGTGCAGGCCGCGCAGCAGGCCGACACCGGCCTCAGCCGCAGCCTGGAGCACCTGCCGCAGGGCGTGGTGATCATCGATGCGCAACTGCGCCTGGTGGCGTGGAATTCGCGCTATCTGGAGATCTTCCGCTTCCCGCCGGAACTGATCCGGGTCGGGCGCCCGATCGAGGATGTGTTCCGCTACAACGCACGCCGCGGCCTGCTCGGCCCCGGCCCGGTGGAAGCGGCGATCCAGCGCCGCCTGGACCACCTGCGCAGCGGCCGCCCGCACATGCGCGAGAGCGAGAAGGACGACGGCACGGTGCTGGAGATCCGCGGCAATCCGCTGCCCGACGGCGGTTTCGTCACCAGCTACGCCGACATCACCAGCTACAAGAACGCCGCGCGCGAACTGCGCTCGCTGGCCGACGCGCTGGAGCATCGCGTCGCCGAACGCACCCACGACCTGGCCGAGGCCAAGCGCGAGGCCGAGAACGCCAATCGCTACAAGACCCGCTTCGTGGCCTCGGCGGTGCACGACCTGCTGCAGCCGCTCAACGCCGCGCGCATGTTCGTCTCGGCGCTGCGCGGCAAGTTGCACGAGGCCGATGCGCGGCAGATCGCCGACCATGTCGACAACGCGCTGGCGGCGCAGGACGCGATCCTCAACAGCCTGCTGGACATCTCGCGACTGGAAGCGGGCACGTTGAAGACGCAGGTGCAGGACCTGGCGCTGGACCCGCTGCTGCAGACCCTGGCACGCGAGTTCGGCATCGTCGCCGAAGGCCGTGGGCTGCGCCTGGACTACGTACCGACCCGCGCCACCGTGCGCAGCGACGCGACCCTGCTGCGGCGCATCCTGCAGAACTTCCTGTCCAACGCGGTGCGCTACACCCCACGCGGACGGGTGCTGCTGGGTTGCCGGCGCGACGGTGCGCAGTTGCGCATCGAAGTGCACGATCAGGGACCGGGTATTCCCGACGCCCTGCAGCAGGAGATCTTCGAAGAATTCCGCCGACTTGGCGACGGCGTCGCCAACGACCGCGGCGCCGGCCTCGGCCTGGCGATCGTGGAGCGCATCGGCCGCCTGCTCGGTCACCGCATCGGCCTGCGCTCGCAGTTGGGCCGCGGCAGCGTGTTCTCGGTGACCGTGCCGCTGGGCGATGCCGCTGCGGCGCAACGCCAGGTGCCGGCGGCGATGGCCAGCGACAACGGCGACGACCCGATCCTGCATGGCTGCCGGGTCTGGTGCATCGACGACGACCCGCGGGTCTGCGAGGCCAGCCGGACCCTGCTGACGCGCTGGGCCTGCCAGGTGGAACTGGCCGCCGGCCCGGACCAGGCGCTGGCCGCGGCGCAGCCGGCACAGGCGCCGGAACTGGTATTGCTGGACGTGCGCATGGGCGACTGCCACGGCCCGACCCTGTTCGCGCAGCTGTGCGCACGCTGGCAGGCCGAGCCGCGGGTGATCCTGGTCACCGCCGAAGCCGATCCGGCGCTGCGCACCTTGGCACAGGACCGCGGCTGGGGCTTCCTGGCCAAACCGGTCCGCGCGCCAGCCCTGCGCGCGCTGATGACGCAGATGCTGCTGCGGCGTGGGTGAGGCGTGTGAGCGGTTTATCAGGCTTGGGGAATGTGGATCTTTGGCTGCCGTACCCTCATCCGCCCCTGCGGGGCACCTTCTCCCGAAGGGAGAAGGGAAGGGCTAGCCCCTCTCCCCCCGGGAGAGGGGTTGGGGTGAGGGTACGGGGCGCCGCGCGATGTCTACCACTCGCGCGGGGCGATCAGCTCTTCGACGTCGGCGTGGGCGAAACCGTAGGCCTTGGCGATGTGCAGGAAATCCACGCCGATGTTCTCGCTTGCGGCGGTCTCGATCTCGCTGTCGTGGGCCTCGAACTCCAGCGCCAGCTTGTTGAACTCTTCGGTGGCGGCATGGGTGAGCCGGTACAGCGCCGGCAGGTCTGCCGGTGCCTGCGCCTCGATCGCCTCGCACAACCGCAGCAGGATCTTCTGTCCCTTGCCGACCAGCGACGGGGGGAAGTAGTCGTCGTCCAGCATCTCCTGAAGGAACGGATAGTGGGCGGTCTGCTCGTTGCGGAGGGTCGTGGTGGGCATGGTCCGGTGGTCTCCGCCCGCGGGGGGCGCGGGCATCGGCGCATAGCATCGCGTATCCGGGCGCCGCAGAAAACGCCCCCCGCCGGCGCCCGGTTCAGGCCTCGCCTTCCGGCTCCAGCGCCTTCACCAGCACCGCGGCCTGGGTGCGGCTGTGGCATTCGAGCTTCTTCAGGATCGCGGTCACGTGGACCTTGACGGTGTTCTCGGCCAGGCCCAGTTCGTAGGCGATCTGCTTGTTGAGCAGGCCGTCGGCCAGGCACAACAGCACCCGGAACTGCTGCGGGGTCAGTTGCGCCAGGCGCGCCGCCAGCTGCGCGTCGGCCTCCGACCGCGCCGCGGTCAGCGGTGGGAACCAGGTGCCGCCGTCGAGCACCGCCGCCACCGCAATGCCGATGGTCTCGGCCGGCGAGGACTTGGGAATGAAGCCGGCCGCGCCGAACTGCTGCGCGCGGCGGATCACCCGCGGATGGTCGTTGGAGGAAATCACCACCACCGGCACGTCCGGGCGCTCGCCGCGCACGTGCAGCAGGGCCGAGAAGCCGCGCGCGCCGGGCATGGCCAGGTCCAGCAGGATCAGATCGGCATCGGCCTGCGCGGCCAGCGCGGCATCCAGGGTGCCAGCGCTGGCCGCCTCCACCACCAGGGCACGCGGCAAGGCCTCGCGCAGCGCGTGCAGCACGGCGGCGCGGAACAGCGGGTGGTCGTCGGCGACCAGGATCGTCGGGGCATCCATGGGCGTGAAGGCGGCTGGCATGACGCTGCAACGCGGCGTCGGGTGGGCGCGGACAACGCGCAGGACCCGCAGTGTACGTGCGTGGCCGCTGGATGCCGAGTGCGCGAGACCCGATCGGGCGGCGGCGGGTTGCCCGAGACCGGCGTGCCGGGTGCCTGCGGAGAAACTCGTGCAGGACGCCGCGCACAACACCGC
This sequence comes from Xanthomonas sp. LMG 12459, assembly GCF_009192905.1. Classification (NCBI taxonomy): domain Bacteria; kingdom Pseudomonadati; phylum Pseudomonadota; class Gammaproteobacteria; order Lysobacterales; family Lysobacteraceae; genus Xanthomonas; species Xanthomonas sp. LMG 12459. The sequence continues at coordinate 67,832 of NZ_NSGT01000022.1, read as the reverse complement.
CACGCCGCGCATTGGCGCTCCGCAGCGCGCAGCAAGGCGTCCTCGGCCGCGCATTCAAGGCCGGCCCCACCATGGCCGATAACACGGCGTGACCGTCTCGTTCTCCAATCTGCTGGGCCGCCTGCCGCTGGCCGCGTCCTGCCTCATCGCGTGCCTGGCGCTCGCGCCGGACGCGTCCGCGGCCGTCACCGCAAGCGACGACGACCTGCCCAGCAGCCTGGAGCACTTCGGCCTGGACGAGGGCCTGTCGCAGTTGTCGATCAACGCCCTGCAGAGCGACGACCAGGGCTTCCTGTGGGTCGGCACGCAGGAAGGCCTGAACCGCTTCGACGGGCATCTGTTCCGCGCCTACCGGCGCGAACTCGGCAGCGACAGCCGGCAGAGCCTGCTCAGCAGCAGCATCGACAGCATCGGCTTCGAGCCGCGCGGCACCCGCCTGTGGCTGGGCACCAACGACGCCGGCCTGGAAGTGATCGAGCTGGCCACCTGGCAACACCACCGTCTCGACGCGAAACAGGGCCTGTCGCACAACCGCGTCACCCAGATCCTGATCGATCCGCAGGGCGGCGCATGGCTGGGCACCGAACGCGGCATGGACCGGATCGAGGCCGACCTGCAGCGGGCGCGCCCGCTGGGCGGCGATGCGCCGGTGGTGGGCCTGACCTGGATGCCGGACGGCAAGCAACCAGTGGCACTGGACCGGCAATGCCGGCTGTGGCGGCTGGGCCGCGACGCGCGCGAGGAACTGCCGGCACCGCGCGGCATCGACGAATGCGTGGGCCTGCAGTCCGGTCCGGAAGGGCTGTGGCTGGCCTCGGCGAGCGGCGGCCTGTTCCAGCTCGATGCGCAGGGCGCGGTGCTGGCGCACTGGACGCCAGCGCAGTTGGCCACCGGCGGCAGCGACCTCAGCGCGCTGATCCGGCTGCACGACGGCCGCGTGCTGGTCGGCACCACCAATGCCACGGTGACGCAACTGGACAGCGCGCAGCATGCGCCGCAGCGGCTGAGCTTCGACATGCCGCCCAACAGCGCCATCATCCGTTTCTACCAGGCGCCCGACGGCACCTGGTGGATCGGCACCTACACCGGCGGGCTGTACCGGGTGCGTCCGTTGTCGGCGGTGATCCGCAACGACGAGGAGCGCGTCAGCGACACCCATGCGTGGCCCAGCAGCAGCGTGCGCAGCATCTGGCGCGACGGCGAGCGCATGCTGATCGGCACCGACCAGGGCCTGCTGCTGCGCGACAGCAGCCGTGCCGCCTGGCAGCTGGTGCCCGGGCTGGCCAGCCAGGCGATCCGCAGCATCGCCGCCGACCGCGACGGCTGGTGGCTGGGCACGCGCCAGGGGCTGTGGCGCCTGGACCGCAACGGCACAGTGCGGCGCCTGGGCGGGCTGGCCGACGAGCACGTCAACGATCTGCTGCTGGAAGGCGACACGCTATGGGTGGCCACCCGCCGCGGCCTGACCCGCGTGGTCGATGGGCGCGTGCGCAACGATCCGCGCTGGGCACCCCTGAACGGGCACACCCTGACCCGGGTCTACCGCGACAGCGAAGACACGCTGTGGATCGGCTGCAACGACTGCGGCGTGTGGCGCATGCGCAGCGGCCGTCCCGCCGAGCCCTACCGCCCGCGCGGCAGCACCCTGTACCCGTCGGTGTGGTCGCTGTACGAACACGACGGCGTGCTGTGGGTGGGCACCTTCTCCGGCGGGCTGTACCGCATCGACCTCAAGCGCGACGTGGCGCTGCGCTACAGCGACCGCGAGGGGCTCAGCAGCAACGTCATCTACACGATCCTGCCGGATCCGCAGGGGCGGCTGTGGCTGAGCACCAACAACGGCCTGAGCGTGCTGGATCCGCGCACGCGCATCGTGCAGAGCCTGGGCCGCCGCGACGGCCTGCAGAACCAGGAGTACAACAGCGGCCGCGGCTACCGCGACGCGCACGGCCTGCTGTATTTCGGCGGCACCCAGGGCGTGGACGTGATCGATCCCACGCGCCTGCCGCTGCGCAGCCCGCAGGCGCGCGCAGTACTCACCGACCTGCGCATCCTCAATGCCGGCGAGGACCGCGACGGCAGCGAGAACCAGACCGAGAGCGACGTGGTCTACGCGCAGCGCATCGCCCTGGACCATCGCGACAACGTGTTCACCATCGGCATGACCGCGATCGACTTCGCCGCCCCGGGCACCGCGCGCCTGCGCTACCGCGTCGACGGGCTGCAGAAGGGCTGGGTATACCCGCAGACCGCGCACAGCGACTTCTCGGTCAGCCACCTGCCACCGGACCGCTACACGCTGGTGGTGGAAGCGGCCGGGCGCGACGGCCAGTTCGGTGGCGCGCGGCGGCTGCAGATCGAGGTGCTGCCGCCGCCGTGGCGGCATCCGCTGGCCTACGCCGGCTACGTCGTGCTGGGCCTGGCGCTGCTCGGCCTGGCGCTGCAGCGGGTGCGGCACACGGTCAACCGCGAGCGCGACATGGTGGAACTGCTCAACCTGACCGTGGCCGAGCGCACCCGCCAGCTCGAACGCGCCAACCAGCAGTTGCTGCAGAGCAATGCGCGCCTGCAGGCGGCCACGCGCCTGGATCCGCTGACCCAGGTCGCCAACCGCCGCGAGCTGCAGGACTGGCTGGCGCGCGAATGCCCGGCCCTGCTGGCGGCGCTGGACGAAGGCAGCAGCGCCGATGCGCTGTACTTCTTCATGATCGACGTGGACAACTTCAAGCGCATCAACGACGACTACGGCCACCAGGCCGGCGACGCCGCGCTGGTGCACTGCGCCGATCGCCTGCGCGGACTGTGCGGCGAACGCGACCTGCTGGTGCGCTGGGGCGGCGAGGAGTTCCTGCTGGTCACCCGCCTGCCGCGCGAAGACGTCGCCAGCGACCTGGCCGAACGCCTGCGTGCGGCGGTGGCGACGCAGCGCTTCGCGCTGGCCGAGCGCGAACTGACCCTGACCTGCTCCATCGGCTTCGCCCCGTGGCCGTTCGTCGCCGCGTGGCCGGCGCTGGGCGACTGGGAACAGAGCGTGGGCCTGGCCGACCGCTGCCTCTACGCCGCCAAGGGCGCCGGCAAGGACGCCTGGGTGGGACTGGCCCCGGGCGCGGCGCCGGACCGGCCGCGCCTGCACGCGCTGCTGGCCGGCGGCGCACCGGAAGAACTGGGCGACAGCGTACGCGTGCTGTGTTCGCCCGGGCGCCAGCCGCGCTTCGCGCGCTGAGCGACGCCGGCGCGGCGGCTCAGCGCGGCGGCGCCTGCTGCATGCTGCTGCGCCAGGCGTCCAGGAACTGACGTCGCTTCAGCGCATCCAGATACACCAGCAGCCCCGGGCCCAGCGCGATCGGACGGAACGCCGACGCAGCGGCCGGCCCGCCCTGCGCCGCCACGCCCGGCTGCGGCAGGATCGGCTGCAGCCGCGCCTCGCGCGACAGCCCCTGCTGCCCGCGCGGCGACAGCAGGTAATCCAGGAAACGGCGCGCCTCGGCCGCGTGTGGGCTGTCGCGCGGGATCACCGCGGTGCGCAGCGCGACCAGGGTGTAGTCCTCCGGCTGCACGATCGCCAGCGGCGCGCCGGCATCGATGCGCGCCTGCGCGTACGAACCCAGCACGTTGTAGGCCAGCAGCAGGTCGCCGCGGGCGACCTTGTCCAGCAGCACGCCGGTGCGTTCTTCCAGCACCACCTGGTTGTCGCCCATCGCCGCCAGCAACGCGCCGGCCATGCTGCCGAGCTGGCTGTCCTGGGTCGCGAACAGGTAGCCCACGCCGCTGCGCTCCACGTCGTAGGTGCCGATACGCCCGCGCAGCGGCGAGCCCTGCGCGCGCAGCAGTTCCAGCAGCCGGCGGCGGGTGCGCGGCACCTGCGCGGCCGGCAGCCGCGCGGTGTTGTAGACGATCGCCACCGGCTCGTAGCTGATGCCGAAGACCTCGTGCCGCCACTGCGCCCACGCCGGCAGCGCCTCGGTCTGCGGCGAGCGGTGCGCCAGTGCGTGACCGTCGTTCACCAGCTTGGTCTGCAGGTCCATGCTGGCGCTGATCAGCAGATCGGCGCAGCGCGGGCCAGGGCCTGGATGCAGGTAACGCCGGTAGATATCGCCGGCGATCACGTCCTGGTACACCACCTCGGTGTGCGGATGCAGGCGCTGGTAGTCGCCGATCACCGCGGCGAACACCTCGATGTCGGTCGAGCCCTGGATGCACAGTTGCGCGGTGGCCGTGCCCTGCGCCGGGAAGCGGCGCACGTCGCCGGGCGCGGCCAGAGCATTGCCGGCGAGCAGCATGGTCAGCAACAGCGGCAGACGGCGCAGCAGCGCGGGCAGGCTCATGGATGCAACCTCGGCAGGTGCAGGCTGGCGATCAGGCCGCCGCCCACGCGATTGGACAGGTCGATGCGCCCGCCATGGGCCTCGACCACGCGCTTGACGATCGCCAGGCCCAGCCCGGCGCCGCCGGCGGCCGCACCCTCGCCGCGCACGAAGCGCTCGAACACGCGCTCGGCCTCGGCTGCGGCGATGCCCGGACCGTGGTCGGCCACGGTCACCACGCAATCGCGTGCGCTGCAGGTCAGCGCCACCTGCAGCGGGCCATCGCCGCCGTACTTGCAGGCATTGTCGATCAGATTCTTGATCGCCTCGCGCAACAGCAGCGCATCGCCGCGCACCAGCGCCGGTTCGCTGGCCACGGCCAGTTGCACGCGTGGCCGCGGCGCGGCCTGCGGCACGGCCTCGTGCAGCGCCTGGTGCAACACCTCGGCCAGGTCCACGCTGGCGTAGCGCTGCAGGTTGGAACGGTGGATCACGCTGGCGTCGCTGAGCAACTGGTTGAGCAGGCGGCTCATGTGCGTGGCATTGCGCTCGATCGCCTCCAGGCTGCGACGCATCTCGTGCGGGTCGTCCTCGTCCAGCGCCAGTTGCGCCTGCGCACGCAGCGCCGCCAGCGGCGTGCGCATCTGGTGCGCGGCCTCGGCCATGAACGCGCGCAGGGTCTCGTTGCTGCCGGCCAGGCGCGCCATGAAGCGGTTCAGCGCCGCCACCATCTGCTGCATCTCCTGCGGCGCCGTCGCGGCCACCGGCTTCAGTTCGGACGGTTCGCGCCGCGACAGTTCGCGCTCCAGCGTGCGCAGCGGCCGCAGCGCACGCGATACACCCAGCCATACCAGCGCCAAGGCCAGCAGCGACAACAGCGCGATCGCCACCAGCGCATGCAGCACCACGTCCTGCGCCAGCGCCTCGCGGGCGCGCCGGGTCTGCCCCACCTGCACCCACACCTGGTCCTGCGCCGCCGCCGAGGACACCCGCCGCGACACTACCGCGAAGCGCACCGGCTCGCCGCTGTAGACCGCATCGAACAAGCGCGGCGGCGCGCTGGCGCGCGGCAGCGACGGCGCCGCCGGCAGGTCGTCGTAGCCGGTGATGGTGCGCCCGCGCGCATCGAACACGCGGTAGAACACCCGGTCCTCCGGCGCCATCGCCAGCAGGTCCAGCGCGGCATAGGGCAGGTCCACCTGCCACTGGCCGCCGGCCAGCGCCACCGAATCGACGATGGACAGCGCCGAGGACACCAGCAGATGGTCGTAGGAACGGTTGGCGGCACGCTGGCCGTAGTCGCGGGCGACGAAGAACAGCGCCACCGCGCCGAGCAGCGACAGCGCGCCCAGGTAACGCAGCAGCGTGCGCCGGATCGATGGCGCCGGCGGCGCGGCCTCAGCCATCGCCGTCCGCTGCCGCCGGATCCGGCGGCGACGCGGCCGCCTCCAGCTTGTAGCCGACGCCGCGCACGGTGACGATGCGCAGCGGCGCGTCGGCCAGCTTCTTGCGCAAGCGCCCGACGTACAGTTCGATCGCATTCGGCCCGGCCTCGTCGTCGAAGCCGAACAGACCGTTGCCGATCTCGTCCTTGCCCACCACCTGGCCGAGCCGGCCGATCAGGATCTCCAGCAGCCGGTACTCGCGGTTGGGCAGTTCGATCGGCGTGCCGTCCAGGCTGACGCTGTGCGCGGCGTTGTCGAAGGCGAAACCGCCGAGCTGCACCACCTCGCTGGCCTGGCCGCGATTGCGCCGCAGCAACACCCGGCAGCGCGCCTCGAACTCGCGAAAGTCGAACGGCTTGCCCAGGTAATCGTCGGCGCCCACGTCCAGCGCCTGCACCCGATCCTCGATGCCGTCGCGCGCGGTCAGCATCAGCACCGGCGTGGTGTCGCCACGCTCGCGCAACCCGGCCAGCACGCGCAGCCCATCCAGCCCGGGCAGACCGATGTCCAGCACCACCAGATCGAAGCGCTGGTAGCGCAGCACCCCGGCCGCACTCAAGCCATCGCGCTGCCAATCCACCGCATGCCCGCTGCGGCGCATGCGCCGCACGATCGCATCGGCGAGATCGGCGTTGTCTTCTACCAGGAGCAGGCGCATTGGGGGCCGGGAATGGTGAATCGGGAATGGGGAATGGAAACAGCAACGGCAGAAGCCTAGCGCATCCAGGAACGTGCTTTTTCGATTCCCCATTCTCGATTCCCGATTCCCCACCGCCGACAGGTCGTTGACAGCTACGTCCGACTAGGCTGCGTCCATGCCGGTCCGCGGCCGTTGCGGACGGACCGATCCAATCGCTGCGACACGCACCTGGGAGGGGACGTGGAACTGAAGACTCTGACATGGGGCAGCGCCTGCGCGTTGCTGTGCCTGGCCGGATCGGTGCACGCCGCCACCGACGACGACGGCCCGGTGACCGCCGAACTCGGCGGGCGCCTGCATTGGGATTTCGCCCACTTCGACAACGACAATCGCGGCACGCCCAATCCCGACGACACCGAGATCCGCCGGCTGTGGCTGGACGTGTCGGGCAAGGTCTTCGGCTTCGGCTACAAGGTCGAAGGCGATTTCGCCGGGCTGCAGGACGACTTCAACGGCAAGGGCATCGAGGCCAAGGACGTCTACATCACCCGCAAGTTCGGGGCCGGCACCCTCACCGTTGGCCAGTTCAAGCAGTACTTCACGCTCGACGACCGCACCGGTTCCAACTTCGGCCAGTTCCTGGAGCGCAGCGGTGCGGGCAGCACGCTGGCGCCGCTGTACCGCAAGGCGGTGTCGTGGCAGGCCGCGGGCACCGACTACACCTGGGCCGCCAGCGTCTACAGCCTGCAGAGCATCGACGTCTCCAACGTCCGCGGCCATGCGTTCGGCGGCCGCGGCACCTGGGCGCCGGGCGCGCGCGACGGCGACGTGCTGCATCTGGGCCTGTCGCTGGCGCACGAGCACTACGACCATCCCGGTGCCGGCGGCGCGCCAGCGCTGAGCATCCGCCCCCGCCCGGCCGGGCATCTGTCCGACGACAGCCGCGTCACCCTGGCGCGCTTCGCCGACGGCCGCGACACCGACGTGGACAAGTGGTCGCTGGAATACGCGCAGGTGCGCGGGCCGCTGTCGTGGCAGGGCGAGTTCAGCGGCGGACTGTTCGACGACGGCGCGCAGCGTGCCGAGGTGATGGCGGCTTACGGCTTCGTCAGTTGGTTCGCCACCGGCGAATCGCGCCGCTACGACAGCAAGACCGGGCGTTTCACCCGCATCAGGCAGGTCAATCACAGGTACGGCGCCTTCGAGCTGGCGCTGCGCTACGACCGCATGTGGGGCGCGCAGCACCGCGACGGGCAGCCCGATCTGCTCGATGCCTCCACCGCCTCGTGGACGCTGGCCGGCAACTGGTACCTCAAGCCGAACCTGCGGCTGATGCTCAACCTGATCGACAGCCGCAACCGCGATCACCTGGCGGGCGTGACGCTGGATCACACGCGGGCGATCACCGGGCGCTTTCAGTATGACTTCTGAGTGCCGGGATTGGGGAATGGGATTCGGGATTCGCAACGGCGGGATCGTGCGATGTGACGTCTGGTCGGCCTCTTTTCGGATCCCTGATGCGGGGTCCATCTTCTTCCATGCACTGCCCTGAGGAACTTCCATGCTGACCGCGCTCGGTTTCGGAATGGTCATTACCTTCATGTACCTGATCATGAGCAAGCGGCTGTCGCCGCTGGTCGCGCTGATCATCGTGCCGATCGTGTTCGCGCTGGCCGGCGGCTTCGGCACCGGCATCAACGAGATGATGCTGGAGGGGATCAAGAAGATCGCGCCCACTGGCGTCATGCTGATGTTCGCGATCCTGTACTTCGGGGTGATGATCGACGCCGGCCTGTTCGATCCGCTGGTGCGGCGCATCCTGCGCCTGGTCAAGGGCGACCCGATGAAGATCGTGGTCGGCACCGCGGTGCTGGCGCTGCTGATCTCGCTCGACGGCGACGGCTCCACCACCTACATGATCACCGTCTCGGCGATGCTGCCGCTGTACCGGCGGCTGGGCATGAACGCGCTGAACATGACCTGCGTGACCATCCTCGCCGGCGGGGTGATGAACCTGACGCCGTGGGGCGGCCCGACCGCACGCGCGGCCACCGCGCTGCACGTGGACCCGGCCGACGTGTTCGTGCCGCTGGTGCCGGCGATGGCGCTGGCGATCGTCGGCATCCTGCTGCTGGCCTGGTACCTGGGCATGAAGGAACGCCGCCGCCTCGGCGTGGTGACGCTGCCCGGCGATGCCTGGATGGACGGCAGCGTGGCCGACGACGGCGAGGCGCTGCCCACCGTGGAGGATGCCGAGGACATCAAGCGGCCGCGGCTGCTGTGGGTGAACCTGGCGTTGACCCTGGCGCTGATGGCGGCGCTGGTGATCGGCGTGCTGCCGATGCCGGTGCTGTTCATGATCGGCTTCGCCCTGGCGCTGCTGATCAACTACCCGAACCTGGCCGAGCAGCGCCGCCGCCTGGTCAACCATGCCGGCAACGTGCTGTCGGTGGTGTCGCTGATCTTCGCCGCGGGCGTGTTCACCGGCATCCTCTCCAACACCGGCATGGTCGAGGCGATGTCGCGCAGCTTCCTGGCGGTGATCCCCGACGCATGGGGGCCGTACCTGGCGGTGATCACCGCACTGGCGAGCATGCCCTTCACCTTCTTCATGTCCAACGACGCCTTCTACTTCGGCGTGCTGCCGATCCTGTCCGACGCCGCCAGCCACTACGGCATCACCCCGGTGGAAATGGCCCGCGCCTCGCTGGCCGGGCAGCCGGTGCACCTGCTCAGCCCACTGGTGCCGTCCACCTACCTGCTGGTCGGCCTGGCCAAGGTCGACTTCGCCGACCACCAGCGCTTCACCCTGAAGTGGGCGGTGCTGGTGTCGTTGGTGTTGATGGGTGGCAGCTTGTTGTTCGCACTGTATCCGTTGGCCGCTTGAGTGCTGCCGGGAATGGGGAATCGAGAATCGGGAATCGCAACAGCGCCTCGCTTCTCACCATTCCCGATTCCCAATTCTCGATTCCCAACTCCGAAGGAGTTCAACGTGACCCTCAGAATCGCCTACGTCACCAGCGGCATGGGCAGCATCGGCACCGCGATCTGCCAGAAGCTGGCGCGCAACGGCCATACCGTGGTCGCCGGCTGCGGGCCGGACTCGCCGCGCAAGTCGGCGTGGCTGCGCGAGCAGCGCGAGCTCGGCTTCGACTTCATCGCCTCCGAGGGCAATGCCACCGACTGGGACTCGACGGTGGCCGCGTTCGCCAAGGTCAAGGCCGAGGTCGGCGAGATCGACGTGCTGGTCAACAACGCCGGCGGCAGCCGCGACATGCTGTTCCGGCAGATGGGCCGCGAGGACTGGCAGGCGGTGATCGCCAGCAACCTGCATGCGCTGTTCAACATCACCAAGCAGGTGGTGGACGGCATGACCGCGCGCGGCTGGGGCCGCATCGTCAACATCGGCGCGGTCAGCGCGCAGAAGGGCCAGATCGGGCAGATCAACTACGCCACCGCCAAGGCGGCGATGCAGGGCTTCAGCCGCGCGCTGGCGCAGGAAGTGGCCTCGCGCGGAGTCACCGTCAACACGGTGTCGCCCGGCTACATCGCCAGCGCGGCGATCAGCGGCTTCCCGCCGGACGTGCTCGATCGTCTCGCCAGTTCGGTGCCGCTGCGACGGCTCGGCAAGCCCGAGGAAGTGGCGGCGCTGTGCGCCTGGCTGGCCTCGGACGAGGCCGCCTACGTCACCGGCGCCGACTACGCGGTCAACGGCGGCCTGCACATGGCCTAGTGCCTCGCCTGCCCCGCATGGCGCCACGGTTGCGCGTGCATGCAGCGGAGACGCAGGACGTGGGACTGCGCTCGACCGCGACGGATGCGCCCGCGCGCGGCCGTCGGATTCGGCAGGCCGGCACGCCGCGGCATACGCGAACAGGCATGCAGCGCGCCATCGCCGCGGCAATGCAGCCGCGGCGTGCAAAGCGCCGCGACGCCCGCCTGGCATACACTGCCGGTTCCGCTTCGTCCGTCGCGCCCGCTCCGCATGTCCGACAAACCCGAACCCGGCGCGCCCGCCGCGCGCCTGCAGATGGCCGACATCGCGCGCATGGCCGGCGTCTCCGAATCCACGGTGTCGCGTGCGCTGGCCGACAACCCGGTGGTCGCCGAACGTACCCGCGCCTACATCAAGCAGTTGGCCCGCGACGCCGGCTACCGGGTCGATCCGGTCGCGCGCAGCCTGCGTTCGCGGCGCTCCAACATCGTCTGCGTGGCGGTGCCGCTGATGCACGCGCACGAGCAGCCGCTGTCGGACCCGTTCATGATGACCATGCTGGCGCTGCTCGCCGACGCGCTGACCGCGCGCGGCTACAGCATGCTGCTGTCCAAGCTGGACCAGCACCAGGACCACTGGGTCGAGGACCTGGCACGCAACAGCCGCGCCGACGGCGTCATCATGCTCGGCCAGAGCCACGAGCACGCCTCGCTCGACGCGGCCGCGCGCGGCGGCCTGCCGATGCTGGTGTGGGGCAGCCGCATCGACGGCCAGGCCTATGCCAGCGTGGGCAGCGACAACCTGCGCGGCGGCGAACTGGCCACCGCACACCTGATCGAACATGGCCGCCGGCGCATCGCCTTCCTCGGCGACGAGCAGTTGCCGGAAGTGGCACCGCGCTTCGCCGGTTACCGGCGCATGCTCGACGCGCACGGCCTGGCGTTCGACCCGCGGCTGCACGCGCGCAGCCACTTCCTCAGCGAAGACGCCTACCGCCTGACCCGGGCGATGCTGAAGAAGACCGACCCGCCGGATGCGGTGTTTGCCGCCTCCGACGTGATCGCCCTGGGCGCGATCCGCGCCCTCATCGAAGCCGGCCACCGCGTGCCGCAGGACATCGCCCTGGTCGGCTTCGACGACATCCCCCTGGCCGCCTACAGCCAGCCGCCGCTGACCACCGTGCGTCAGGACCTGGCCCAGGCCGCCACCCTGCTGGTGGACGGGGTGCTGAACCTGATCGCCGGCACGCCGGTGGAATCGGTGGAGCTGCCGGTCAGCCTGGTCGTGCGGGAATCGGCCTGAGGCGGGGATAGCGCCGTCGAGAACGCGGCAAGGACGCGCACCTGTGCCGGTTGCTGCGGAGCGCGCCTCCAGCGCACCCGGACCCCAGCTGCATCACCTCCTGGCGCCCTCCCCCGCGATGCCAGCGCAAATCGCGGCATCGCGGCACAATGGGTCACCAGGCCCCGACGGCTCGTGCCGCATGCAACGCATTTCGCCCCTGAACATCGTGGACCTGCTGCTCGATGCGGTCTGCATCGTCGAGCCTGACAGCACCATCGTGTTCGTCAGCCCCGCCTTCGAGCGCATCTTCGGCTATACGCCGCAGGAGGTGACAGGCAAGCGCATGCTCGACATGGTGCATCCCGACGACCTGCCGGCCACCCGCGCGCAGGCCGACAGCATCACCGAGGGCGCGCTGCAGCTCCACTTCGAGAACCGCTACATCCGCAAGGACGGGCGCATCGCGCACATTCGCTGGACCGCGCGCTGGGTCGCCGACTACAGCATGCGCCTGGCCGTGGCGCACGACATCACCGAACGCAAGTCGACCGAGGCGCTGCAGGCGGCGCTCTACGGCATTTCGGAGGCGGCCCACACCGAGCAGACGCTGGAGTCGCTGTGCAGCCGCATCCACCAGATCATCGGCGAACTGCTGCCCGCCACCAATTTTTCCGTGGCGCTGTACGACGCGTCGTCGCAGACGCTGCGCTTTCCCTACCATGCCGATGAGCACCATGCCGCCCCGCCCTGCCTGCTGCTGGCCGAGGCGCCGCTGCACGCCGAGGTGATCCGCACCGGCTGCACGCTCCTGCGCGCACCCTACGCCCCCATCACGCCGGCATCAGGTGGACTGGAGCAGTCCGCGCTCGCACCGCAGCCCCATTCGTGGCTGGGCGTTCCGCTGCAGACACCGAAGGGCGTTCTCGGCCTGCTGGTGCTGCTCGGCTACTCCGAGCAGTCGCGCTACACCGACAAGGACCAGGCACTGCTGCAGTTCGTGTCCACCCAGGTGGCAGCCGCCGTCGAGCGCAAGCAGACGCTGGAACGCCTGCAGCACATGGCCCAGTACGACCATCTGACCCAGCTCCCCAACCGCCAGTTGTTCCTGGACCGGCTCGAGACCGCCCTGGTGGAGGCCCGGCGCGCGCGCAGACGGCTGTCGCTGTTGTTCATCGACCTGGATCGCTTCAAGGACGTGAACGACACCCTCGGCCATGCGGTCGGCGATCTGCTGCTGCAGCGCGTGGCGGGGCGCCTGCTCGACTGCGTCCGCGCATCGGACACGGTCGCCCGGCTGGGCGGGGACGAATTCGTGGTGCTGATCGAAGGCGACCACTCGGCCGACCATGCCACGGGAATGGCCGACAGGATCCTGGCCGTCTTCGGCGAGGCGTTCGACCTGGACGGCCACCACCTGCACGTGTTGCCCAGCATCGGCGTGGCGTTCTACCCCGATCACGGCGACGACGCCCACAGCCTGCTGGTGCATGCCGATGGGGCGATGTACCGCGCGAAGAAGGCCGGTGGCAATCGGATCGGCGTGGCGTCCATGGCATGAGCGACACGTCGCCAGGCCGGCGGCGTTCGTGCAAAGGGCTGGACCGCGCCGTGCGAGATCGGAGATCGAAGGTGCGGCGGCGCTTCAATGCGCCGCGCCGCGCTTTTCCGATTCCCCATTCACGGTTCCCCATTCCCGACGCTTCACCAACAACATCGCCACCGCGGCTGCCAGCATCAGCGCGCCGGCCAGGCGAATCACGTTGCGCGGATCGCCCTGCAGCAGGCGGTCGTAGTACAGCGGCAGGGTCACGATCTGGATCAGCATCGGCAGCACGATGAACAGGTTGAACAGGCCCATGTACACGCCGGTGCGCTCGGGCGGGATGCTGTTGGCCAGCATCAGGTAGGGATTGCCCATCATGCTGGCCCAGGCCAGGCCGATGCCGAGCATCGGCAGCAGCAACAGCCAGCGGTCGTGGATCGACGGCAGCACGCACATGCCGATGCCGGCGGCGACCAGGCAGGCGGCGTGGGTGGCCTTGGGGCCGAACCGCCGCGCCACCGGCACCATCGCGAACGCGGCCAGGAAGGCGACGAAGTTGTAGAAGCCGCCGATCTGCCCGTTGACCAGGCCGGCCTCGCGGAAGCCATGCGAATCGGCCGCGGTGGTGCCGAACAGCGTGGTCGACAGCGACAGCACGATGTACTGCCAGTAGCAGAACATCGCATACCACTGGAACAGCATCACCGGCGCCATCTGCCGCATCGTCGGCGGCATCTGCCGCACCGCATCGACGATCTCGCGCAGCGTCGCCAGCGGCCCGACCGCGGCGCTGCGCAGGCGCTGCAGCTCCGCCGCCGGCAGCATCGGCTCGCGCACGCTGCGCGCGGTGAGCAGGATCGAGGCGGCGGAGAAGCCCGCACCGATCGCGAACGCGGCGATGGTGACGTAGGGAATGTGGTGGGCGTTGGCCGCGTCCTGGTTCATGCCCAGCCACACCAGCAACGGCGGGGTGACATAGGCCAGGGTCTGGCCGAGGCCGGTGAACGCGCTCTGAGTCAGGTAGCCCAGCGGCCGCTGCGGCGGCGCCAGCACGTCGCTGACCAGCGCGCGGTACGGCTCCATCGCCACGTTGTTGGCCGCATCCAGCATCCACAGCAGCGCCACCGCCATCCACAGCGCCACGCTGAAGGGCATGGTCAGCAGGCACAGGCTGCAGACCAGCGCGCCCACCACCATGTACGGCATGCGTCGGCCCCAGCGGGTCACGGTGCGGTCGCTGAGCACGCCGACCACCGGTTGCAGCACCAGCCCGGTGATCGGACCGGCCAGCCACAGGTAGGGCAGGTTGGCGTGGTCGGCGCCCAGGTAGTTGTAGATCGGGCTCATGTTGCTCTGCTGCAGCCCGAAGCTGTACTGCACGCCGAAGAAACCGGCGTTGAGCGCCAGCACGCGCGAGAGCGGAAGCAGGGGACGATCGGAACGCATGAGCATCGGCATCGGCCTGGGCGGGTCGGGCACGCGGGAGGCGTGCCGCAGCGGCGGAGCGGAGTGTCGCCGCGCCTGCAATCGTTTGTAACGCTGCGCCGCACCATGCAGAATGCTTCGATCTCTGATCGATAAGGTTGGCGTAAGCGCCATTGGTGGATTTGCTGCACTGCAAATTGCAATCGATTGCGGACGGCCGTATCTGTACGCCGCCGCACCCACCGACCGCGCCGCGCCCTGCCCGTTCCGGCAGCGGCGCGCCGCCACCCACTGCACCACTCGCTTCGGGAGAGACAGCAATGCATCACCCTTCGATCCGCCTGCAGACCCTGGCCCTAGCCGTCGCCGCGGCGCTGTCCGCACCGGCGGCGCTCGCGCAACAGGCCACGCCTGCCGCTGCCGACGCCCCGGCGGCGCAGGGCGACGTGGTCAGCCTGGACTCGGTCTTCGTCACCGGCACCGCCACGCCCAAGAGCAAGCTCAAGTCCAGCGTCTCGGTGAGCACGGTCGGCGCCGAGGCGATCGAACAGTCGGCGCCGCGCAGCACCGCCGAGATCTTCCGCAACATCCCCGGCATCCGCTCCGAATCCAGCGGCGGCGAAGGCAACGCCAACATCGCCGTGCGCGGCCTGCCGGTCGCCTCCGGCGGCGCCAAGTTCCTGCAGTTGCAGGAAGACGGGCTGCCGGTGCTGGAGTTCGGCGACATCGCCTTCGGCAACGCCGACATCTTCCTGCGCGCGGACTACAGCCTGGAGCGCATCGAGGCGATCCGCGGCGGCTCGGCCTCCACCTTCGCCAGCAACTCGCCCGGCGGCATCATCAACTTCATCAGCAAGACCGGCGACACCGCCGGCGGCAGCGTCGGCCTCACCCGCGGCCTGGGCGGCTACGACAACACCCGCCTGGACTTCGACTACGGCGCACCGTTCGCCGAGCACTGGCAGTTCAACGTCGGCGGCTTCTACCGCCGCGGCGACGGCATCCGCGACGCCGGCTACACCACCGACAAGGGCGGCCAGCTCAAGGCCAACCTGACCCGGCTGTTCGACAACGGCTACGTGCGCGTCTACGCCAAGTACCTCAACGACCGCGCCGCCGGCTACCTGCCGGTGCCCACGCGGGTCAGCGGCCGCGACGGGTCGCCGCACTTCGGCAGCATCGACGGTTTCGATCCCGGCACCGACACGCTGTACAGCCCGTACTTCCGCAGCAGCGCCACCCTCGATGGCGGCAACAAACCCTCGCAGGTGGAACTGAGCGACGGCATGCACCCGCTGTCGCGCGCGTTCGGCGCCGAGGCGCAGTTCGACATCGGCGGCGGCTGGACCCTGACCGACAAGTTCCGCATCGCCGATACCTCCGGCCGCTTCGTTTCGCCGTTCCCGGCGCAGGTCGCCGATGCCGGCGCGCTGGCGGCGAGCATCGGCGGCGCCGGTGCCGGCCTGCGCTACGTCGACGGCCCGAACGCCGGCCAGGCCTACACCGGCCTGGCGCTGCGCACGCATCTGTTCAACGTGCATCTCAACGACCTGGGCAACGCGGTCAACGACCTCAGCCTGGCGCGCGACTTCGGCAGCGGCGACGGCGGCAACCTCAACCTCAAGGCCGGCTGGTACACCTCGCGGCAGACCATCGACGTGGACTGGACCTGGAATTCCTACGTGCAGTCGCTGGGGCACCGCCCGCGGCTGCTGGACGTGGTCGCCACCGACGGCAGCCTGCGCTCGCAGGACGGCCTGTACGCCTACGGCGTGCCGTATTGGGGACTGGACAACACCCGCCACTACGACGTGCGTTACGACATCAACGCGCCGTACCTGGCGCTGAGCTGGGACCAGGGCCCGCTGAGCGTGGACGGCAGCCTGCGCTACGACATGGGCCGCGCGCGCGGCAACACCGCCGGCGGCGTGCTGGCCAGCAATGTCGACGTGAACGGCGACGGCGTGATCGAGGCGCCGGAGCAACGCGTGGCGACCATCGACTACGCCAACCCCAAGCCGGTGCGCTACGACTGGAACTACCTGTCGTATTCGTTCGGCGGCAACTACATGCTCAACGACGACCTGGCCGCATTCGCGCGCTACAGCCGTGGCGCCCGCGCCAACGCCGACCGCCTGCTGTTCGGCGTGGTGCGCGACGACGGCTCGGTGTCCTCCAACGAAGCGGTGAACGTGGTCAAGCAGCTCGAGGGCGGCCTGAAGTGGCGCAGCGGCGGGCTGAGCCTGTTCGCCACCGCCTTCGCCGCGCGCACCCAGGAGCAGAATTACGAAGCCACCACCCAGCGCTTCTTCGACCGCACCTACAAGGCGCACGGCGTGGAACTGGAAGCCGCGTACCGCACCGGCGGCTTCACCCTCAACGGCGGCCTGACCTGGACCGACGCCACCATCGACAAGGACCAGATTACCCCGGCCAACGCCGGCAACACCCCGCGTCGGCAGGCGCGCTTCGTCTGGCAGCTGACGCCGAGCTACCGCGGCGAGCGCTACCAGGTCGGGGTCAACGCGATCGGCACCAGTTCGGCCTACACCCAGGACAGCAACCAGCTGAAGATGCCCGGCTACACCCAGGTCAACCTGTTCGGCGACTACCGCATCACCGATGCGCTGACTGTCTCGCTCAACGTCAACAACCTGTTCAACACCTTCGGTCTGACCGAAGCGGAGGAAGCGTCGATCGCCGACGCCGCCTCCGGCGTGATCCGCGCGCGCTCGATCCCGGGCCGCACTTCCAGCATCAGCCTGCGCTACGACTTCTGACGAGGACCGCACATCCGCGCCCCACCGGGGGCGCGGCCAAGCCCCCCATGACCGCACCCGCTCCTTCCGCACTGTCCGCGCTCGCCCACACCCTGTGGCAGGCGCATCTGCAACCGGACGCCGCCGCCGCGTTGCTGCCACGCCTGCAGCACCACGGCGAACGCTTGCTGGCGCCTTTGCATGCGCTGTACGGCACGCATCCGGCCTTCGCGCAGTGGTTGCCGCAGTGGCTGACGCAATTGGCGGCCACCGCCAACGCGCGGCCGTCGGCGCTGCGCCAGCTCGATGCCGAGCGCGCGCCCGACTGGTTCGCCACCCCGGCGATGCTCGGCTACAGCGCCTATGTCGACCGCTTCGCCGGCACCTTGCATGGCGTCGGCGAACGCGTGCCCTACCTGCAGGAACTGGGCGTGCGCTACCTGCACCTGCTGCCGTTCCTGCGCGCCCGCGCCGGCGACAACGATGGCGGCTTCGCGGTCAGCGACTACGGCCAGGTCGAACCGCGGCTCGGCGACACCGACGATCTGGCGGCGCTGACCGCGCGGCTGCGTGCGGCCGGGATCAGCCTGTGCGCCGACTTCGTGCTCAACCACACCGCCGACGACCATCCCTGGGCGCTGGCAGCCAAGCGCGGCGATGCGCGGCATCTGGACTACTACCACCATTTCCGCGACCGCAGCGCACCGGACGCCTACGAGCGCACCCTGGGCCAGGTGTTCCCGCACACCGCCCCGGGCAACTTCACCTGGGTGCAGGAAGCCGACGCCTGGCTGTGGACCACGTTCTACCCCTACCAGTGGGATCTGGACTGGAGCAATCCGGCGGTGTTCGGCGAAATGGCGCTGGCGCTGCTGCACCTGGCCAACCTGGGCGTGGAGGTGTTCCGCCTGGATTCCACCGCCTACCTGTGGAAGCGCCCAGGCACCGACTGCATGAACCAGCCGGAGGCGCACACGATCCTGCAGGCGCTGCGCGCGCTCACCGACATCCTGGCCCCGGCGGTGCTGCTGAAGGCCGAGGCGATCGTGCCGATGGCGCAGTTGCCGCCCTACTTTGGCGACGGCGCCGCGCGCGGCCACGAATGCCACCTGGCCTACCACAGCACGCTGATGGCGGCCGGCTGGGTGGCCCTGGCCGAGCAGCGCGGCGACATCGTGCAGGCCGCGATCGCACACACGCCGGCGCTGCCGCCGGCCTGCGGCTGGCTCAGCTACGTACGCTGCCATGACGACATCGGCTGGAACGTGCTGCAGCGCGAAGCCGCCGGTGGCGATGGCGTGGCGCCGTTCGCGCTGGCGCGCATCGCCCAGTTCTACGCCGGCGACACAGCGGACAGCTACGCGCGTGGCGAAGCCTTCCAGAGCAGCGGCGATGGCGTGCACGGCAGCAACGGCATGAGCGCGGCATTGACCGGCATCACGGCAGCGCTGGCCACCGATGATGCCGATGATGCCGATGCGCTGGAACTGGGCGTGCGTCGCCTGGTGTTGCTGTACGCGGTGGCGCTGGCGATGCCGGGCATCCCGCTGCTGTACATGGGCGACGAACTGGCCCTGGGCAACGACGAGGCCTACCGCAACGACCCGCTGCGCCGCCACGAAGGCCGCTGGCTGCATCGCCCGGCAATGGACTGGGCACGCGCGGCGCAACGCCACGACACCGACAGCCTGCCCGGCCAGGTCTACACCCGCCTGCGCGGGTTGATCGCCGCGCGTGCCGCCACTGCGGCACTGGCCGCCGACCAGCCGTTGCGTGCCGTGCCGCTTGGCGATCCCGCCCTGCTCGGTTTGGCGCGCGGCGAGGCGTTCGTGGCGGTGTACAACTTCAGTGCGGAGCCGGTTGCGGTGGATGTCGCCGCAACCTTGGGCGACGGCAACTGGCAGGCAATCGCCGATGGCGGCAGCGATCCCGCAGCGCTGGCGCATTGGAACGGCGCGCTGCCCGCGTACAGCCTGCGTTGGTGGCTGCGCGGCTGAGCCGAAAACAGCAGCGGCGCCGATCAGCGCCGCTGCGTTGCATCTGCGCTTTCGAGTGCGTGCAGTCGGGACTGATGTCCCTCCCACAGGCGCGCACCCTGGCTCGCACGCGGCGGCACATCTACTAGGCCTCGTAGGGGCGGCTTCAGCCGCGACCGGCATCAGTGCGAACGCCCGTCGCGGCTGAAGCCGCTCCTATAGAGAACAAACGGCGAAGGCTACAAAAGCGGCACGAGGTTGCGCTTCAACCGCTACGTCATCACCCCAGCGCAAACCAAAGCACCTCGCGTACCGAAAATGGCAAGTTAGCCTTGCCATCATCGCGCTCGATGAGTGCTCACTTCCCGCGCAGCATTCCCAGCAACGCTTCAGCCGCCGCCTCGGACGAGGCCGGGTTCTGCCCGGTGACCAGGCGGCCGTCCTCGACCACGTGCACGCCCCAATCGGCGACCTTGCTGTACTGGCCGCCCAGGCGCTGCAGTTCGTCCTCGACCAGGAATGGCACCACGTCGGTCAGGCCCACCGCGGCTTCCTCGCTGTTGGTGAAGCCGGTGACGCGACGGCTCTTCACCAGCGGCGTGCCATCGGCCGCGGTCACCCGACGCAGCACGCCCGGCGCGTGGCAGACGAAGCCGATCGGCTTGTCGGCGCGTGCGAACGCTTCGATCAGGGCGATGGAATCGCGGTCCTCGGCCAGGTCCCAGAGCGGGCCATGGCCGCCCGGGTAGAACAGCGCGTCGTAGTCGTCCACGCGCACCGATGCCAGCGGATGCGTACTCGCCAGTTGCTGCTGCGCCGCCGGATCGTCCTTGAAGCGCCGGGTGGCTTCGGTCTGCGCGTCCGGCGCATCGCTCTTCGGGTCCAGCGGCGGTTGCCCGCCCTTGGGCGACGCCAGGGTCAGTTCGGCACCGGCGTCCTTGAACGTGTAGTACGGCGCGGCGAATTCTTCCAGCCAGAAGCCGGTCTTGTGGCCGGTGTCGCCAAGCTGGTCGTGCGACGTCAGCACCATCAGGATCTTCATGCGGATCTCCTTGTGAGGGGAAGCGACCATGCGGAGGCAGGCCGGGCGCCGCAGTATCGGCAGCCGCACATTCGCGGCGGGTGAGCGCCGCGTGGCGCCGTTCAGTCCACCTGATCCATGCGGATGCGGTTGGCGAACAGCGAGAACGCCAGCATGCCGGCCAGGCCGCTGGCGCGCGCGACCCACGTCGGCAACCAGCGCGGCGGCGCCAGCACGCCGGACTCGAACAGCGGTGCGAACGCGGCCACGTCCTCCAGCGCCATCTTGCCGGCGAACAGCCAGCGGCACAGCGGCAGCCGGTCGCGCTGCAGCGCCTGGCGGAAGAAGGTGTGCACCGACACCAGCCCGCGCAGGTACACGGTGTCCTTGGTGAATGCGGCGCCGCCGGTGGTCGGCACGCCGCGGAACACGCGCTGCGCCGAGGAGAAGCTCTCCGCAGGCGCCTGCCCGGCCGCATCGAAGTAGCGGAACACCTCGATGAAGTCGGCGCCGTCGCGGGCCAGCGCGATCGCCTCGATGCGCAAGCTGATCCGCTTCATCCGCGCGATGTCGATGCTGCCGGTGATCTGCTCGGCGAAGGTCGCCAGGCCTTCCTGGGTGGCGGTGGTGCGCGGCGAGGACAGCGCCAGGCTCGGCAGCTGCGCCTGTTGCCGGCCGTTGAGCGCGGTCAGCGAATGCACCAGCGCCTCGTGGTGGAACAGTTGCGCGCGGTCGTAGTCGCTGAAGTGCGCGCCGGAGCGCAGGCGGATGCGCTGCGCGCCGGCGGCGGCCTTGGCCAGCAGGTCCGGATCCAGTTCCACCGTGATCACCCGCGTGCCGAAGAACTCGTCCAGGTCGCGCTGCAGCAGCAGGCGCAAGGCAGTGGCCGAGACCGGCACCTGCTCCTCGGCCGAGAACAACTCGCGGTCCAGCTCCTGGGCGATGCGGATGAAATGGCCGGCGGCCTCGCGGGTGGTGGGACCGTGGCCAGGCATCGGGTCGTCCGGCACGCCGAACAACTGCGCCGAGTACGTGCCCACCGCGGGCGTGCCGAGCGCTTCCAGCAGGGCGGCGGCCAGATCCCAGCTGTGCACCGAGGCCTGCAGGTAGGCGCCAAGCGGATGTGCCGGATCGGCGGCCTCGGCGATCGCCGCCAGCTCGCGGCGGGTATCGGCGAAATCCAGCCTGGGGTAGTCCACCTGCGGCAGCTGCGGCTGCCCGCGCGCCACGCTCTCCAGGAACGGCGCCTGCAGCGCCACCGGCCAGCTGGCCAGGGCCAGCAGGCGGATGCCGCGCACCGCCTTGACCAGCCGCGCGTCGAGCGCTGCGTGGTGGCGGATCTCGGCCGGCAGCGCGCGCTTGGCCACGGCCGGCGTCAGCGGCGCAGGGTGCGCGGTGGCGGACGCTTGCCGCCAGGTTTGCCACCACTTGGCTTGCTACCGCTGGGCTTGCCGCTGCGGCCGGCGGCCGCGTTCTGCGCCTGGCGCTGCGCCAGCTTGCCGGCGGCGCCGGCGACCTCGTCGCGCAGCTTCAGGTAATTGGCCAAGCGCGCCTCCTCGATCTCGCCGCGCTCGATCGCCGCCTGCACCGCACAGCCCGGTTCGGCCTGGTGCGCGCAGTCGTTGAAGCGGCACTGCGCGGCCAGCGCCTCGATGTCGGCGAAGCCGCCCTCGGCCAGGTCTTCCTCGCCGGTGGGCTTGAGTTCGCGCATGCCCGGGGTGTCGATCAGGCAGGCGCCGGACGGCAGCGGCAGCAGCGCGCGATGGGTGGTGGTGTGGCGGCCGCGCGAGTCGGTGGCGCGCACCGCCGCGGTACGCATCTTCTGCACGCCGAGCAAGGTGTTGGTCAGGGTGGACTTGCCGGCACCGGACGAGCCGACCAGCACCGCGGTCTGCCCCGGCCCCAGCCACGGCCGCAGCGCGTCGACACTGTCGGCCTGGCGGGCGTTGACCGTGAGCAGCGGGATCGACTGCGCCGCCAGTTCCTCCAGCACCGCCAGCGCGTCGTCGGCGTACTCGGTGAGGTCGGCCTTGGTCAGCACCACCACCGGCGCCGCACCGCCGCCGCCCACCAGCAGCAGATAGCGCTCGATCCGGCGCGGATTGAAGTCCGCATCCAGGCCGCAGACGATGAACACCGTGTCGATGTTGGCCGCGATCACCTGCTGGTGGTAGTGCTCGCCGGCGGCGCCGCGCTTGATCGCGGTGCGCCGCGGCAGCAGCGCGACGATGCGCGTGTCCTCCAGCAATACCCAATCGCCGACCGCGGCGCGCTCGTGGCTGGGAAAGCGCGGCCGCTGCCAGTCCGGCAGCGATTCGACCTTGAATCCTGTGTCCACCGCATCGGCGACCACATAGCCGGTGCGGTGCTGCTCCACCACCCGCGCCGGCCGCGCCTGCGGATGCGCGTCGAACAGCGCGCGCCAGGCCGGCTCCTCGGGCAATCCGGGCCAGGGCCAGCCGATGAGGCGCAACGCGTCGAAGTCGATCGGGGAGGAGGTCATGGGTGGATTCTAGAGGGTGTGCCGGGCCCGGAGGTGAGCGCAGGGCGGCCACTGGGACACGCGCAGGGCGGCGCCTTGCGTGGTTGGCCCGCGCCGCAGGCGGCGTCCCGGGAGTCGCCAGCAGCGGCGCATGATCCGCGCCACGCGTGTGTGGCCGCCACACGGGCCAGCCATCGCGCCACGCCCGTCGCAGCGCCAAGCGTGGCGGCCGGGCGCCGTAGACGACCCGCCACCACGGCGCCCCACCGCCCCGCCGCGGTGTCACATTTCCGCTACCATGCAGGTCCCACGCCCCACCGGCCAATGCGATGCCCACCCTGCCGATCAAGCCGCTCGCGATCCGCGAACGCCTGTCCGAAGTCCGCTACGAGATCCGCGGCGAACTGGCACGGCGAGCCCGCGAGCTGGAGGCCCAGGGGCGCAAACTGATCAAGCTCAACATCGGCAATCCCGGCGCGTTCGGCTTCCGTGCGCCCGAGCACCTGCAGCGCGCGATCGCCGACGACATGGGCCGCACCGATCCCTATACCCACCAGCAGGGCCTGCCGGAGGCGCGCGAGGCGATCGCCGCGGCCTACGCCCGGCGCCAGCATCCGGACGCGCACCCGGACCGCATCTTCGTCGGCAACGGCGTCAGCGAGCTGATCGACCTGTCGCTGCGTGCGCTGCTCAACCCCGGCGACGAAGTGCTGGTGCCCTCGCCCGACTACCCGCTGTGGTCGGCCGCCACCATCCTCAACGACGGTCGCCCGGTGTACTACCGCTGCGCGCCGGAGAACGGGTTCCAGCCCGACCCGGTGGAGATCGAGACGCTGGTGTCCTCGCGCACCCGCGCCATCGTGCTGATCAACCCGAACAACCCCAGCGGCGCCAGCTACTCGCGGGCGCTGCTGGAGAAGATCGTCGCCATCGCGGTCAAGCACAACCTGCTGCTGATGGTCGACGAGATCTACGACCAGGTGCTGTACGACGACGCGGAATTCGTGTCGGTGGCACCACTGGCCGGCGCGCATCCGTGCATCAGCTTCGGCGGCCTGAGCAAGGTGCACCGCGCCTGCGGCTGGCGCGTGGGCTGGGCGCTGCTGTCGGGCGACGCCGAGCGCGTCGGCGATTTCCGCAACGCCATGGACCTGCTCGGCGCGCTGCGCCTGTGCGCCAACGTCCCCGGCCAGTTCGCCATCGATGCCGCGGTCAACGGCCCGGACACGATCTCGCCGCTGTGCGCCCCGGGTGGACGCCTGTACGAAACGCGCCGCGCGGTGCTCGAGGCGTGCGCGGCCAGCGAGCACCTGTCGCTGGTGCAGCCGGCCGGCGCGCTGTACGCGTTCCCGGCCGTGGTCGGCGCCGCCGCGCGCGGGTTCGACGACCACGCCTTCGCCCTGGAATTGATGGAACAGGAAGGCGTGCTGGTGGTGCCCGGCTCCAGCTTCAACGTGCCCTACCGGCACCATTTCCGCGTCACCCTGCTGCCGGAGGCGGCGACGATGCGCGAGGTGTTCGCGCGCATCGACCGCGTGCTGGCGCGCCGCGCCGAGGACGTCACCAAGGTGGTGCCGCTGAAGCCGCGGGCGGCTGTGGGGCGGTGAGTGGGGACTGGCGAATCGGGAATCGGGAATCGGGAATGGCTAAGCGTGCGCCGTTCCTGGAGCGCGTATCCCGGTGATATGGCAGCTGCCGGTTCCGCTTAGATGAGCAAAGGTAGTTTCGCCACGCCCGAGCACACACCGCTGCGCTACCTGGCGCTGGGCGATTCCTACAGCATCGGCGAAGGCGTGGACGCCGACGGACGCTGGCCGATGCAGCTGGCCGCGGCGTTGCGCCGCGACGGCATCGCCCTGGCCGATCCGCAGATCGTCGCTACCACCGGCTGGACCACCGACGAACTGGACGCCGGCATCGACACGGCCGCGCCGCGGGGACCCTTCGACCTGGTGACGCTGCTGATCGGCGTCAACAACCAGTACCGCGGCTATCCGCTCGACGACTATCGCGCGCAGTTCGACGCGCTGCTGCAGCGTGCGATCGGTTTCGCCGACGCGCGGCCGCAGCGGGTGCTGGCGGTGTCGATCCCGGACTGGGGCGTGACCGCGTTCGCACAGCCGCCCGCACACGATCCGGCGCGCATCGCCGCGCAGATCGACGCCTTCAACGCCGCCGCGCAGGCCTGCTGCGCCGCGCGCGCGGTGCGCTTCGTCGACATCACCGGCTGCAGCCGCGATGGCGGCGGCGATCCGTCGATGCTGGCCGCGGACGGGCTGCATCCGTCGGCGGCGATGTATGCGCGCTGGACCGCGCGGCTGTTGCCGGCGGCTCGCGATGCGTTAGCCTAGCTGGCGTACGCCCGCTGCCAAGGACCGACATTGCGCGACGCCAGCACCACCCAGCCCATGACCCGCCCGCAGGCCCTGGCCATCGCCCGCGCCTTCCTGCCCACGCATCCGCTTGGCAACCGCTACGACTACTACTACACGCGCACCAAGCTGCGCACCGATCCGCTCTACCCCGGCGTGCTCGCCGCGCTGCGCGGCACCGACGCGCCGGTGCTGGACCTGGGTTGCGGGCTGGGCCTGCTCGCGCACGCGCTGCGCGCCGACGGCCAGCGCCAGCGCTACCACGGCGTGGACATCGACGCGGCCAAGATCCGCCGCGCCGGCGCCATCGCCGCCCGCAACGGGCTGCAGGACACGCATTTCGCGGTGGTCGACCTGGGCCAGTCCTGGCCCGAGCACCACGGCAGCGTCGCGATCCTGGACGTGCTGCAGTACCTGGACCGCGACATGCAGTCCAACCTGATCCGCAGCGTGGCGCGCATGCTCACGCCCGGCGCCAAGCTGGTGATCCGCAGCGGCCTGGGCGATGCCAGCGGCCGCGGCCGCACCAGCCGCATCACCGACGTGCTCGCGCACCTGGCCGGCTGGATGCAGGAACTGCCCAAGGCCTACCCCACCCGCGACAGCCTGCAGGCCCAGCTCGACGCCGCCGGCCTGCGCGCCAGCTTCGCGCCGCTGTACGGCAACACGCCGTTCAACAACTGGCTGATCGTGGCGGAGCCGCGTTGACGTCGCAGCTGTCGCGCGAACTCCCGGTCTGCACGACCTTCTCGCCGATCGTGGCCCAGCGCGCGCGACAGCGAGCGTCCTCCGCGTCGGCGCGTTCCCCGCTGCAAGCTGCCATGCCGCCGCACAGCGGCATGGAGATGGCCTCCCATGCACTGAAGGCTGCAGTGCGCGAAAGACGGCCTCTGGCGGTTCCTGGCGGACGGTTTTCAGGTGTGCGATAGTCCGCCCGACCAGCCACGGACTCGGCAGAGGGACACATGGATGTTGCGCCACTACTGGCGACATTGCGAGGGATCGCTGCGGCTATTCGCTCACCGTCGCGGCGCCAGACCGCGGACGTGCGACGCGTCTTCGCGGACCGCACCGAGATGCACCAGTACTTCGACGCGCAGCACGCGGCAGGCTACGACTGCTTCGTCACTCGCCTGCGAGACGGCTGGGAGGTGCGCAGTTACAAGCGCACCAGATGAAAGCGCAGCCGGGCCTTGCGCCATGCTGCCTGCACTACATCTGCACACGCCGGATGGTCATGCCTTCGCCGCATGCGCCGACCACTCCGTGCAGCGAGCGACAGATACCCCTCGGGAGCCTGTCGGCATGCCGCCCCGTGCATGCACACGGCCGCCGCAGCGTATGCGCATCGGCACCACGCCACAGAGCAAGCGGGGAAGCGCGTCCAGCCTCAGGTCGGGCGGATCGTCTCCAGCCCGCGCGCCTGCAACGCCTGCAACACCCCCTCCACGATCGCCGGATTGTGCCCGTGCGCCGCGCCCTCGTGCAGCAGCACGATGGCGCCGGGGCGCAGATCGCGGGCGATGCGCGCGACGGTGATCGCGGGGTCGCAGCGCACGCCATCGAAGCCGCGCGCGCTCCAGGCCACCCGGGTGAGGCCGTGCTGGCGCAGCGGTGCGGCGACGAAAGGGTTGGTCATGCCCACCACCGAGCGGTACCAGCGCGGCGCAGTGCCGGCGATCGCGGCCAGGGTCTGCTGCGCCTGGCCGATTTCCTGCGCCATGCGCCGTGGCCCCAGCGCCCAGAACCACGCCTGCGGATGGTGCTGGCTGTGGTTGCCGATGCCGTGGCCGCGGCGCAGGATCTCGCGTACCAGTTGCGGGCGCGCGGCGGCGCGGGCACCGACCAGGAAGAACGTGGCCTTGGCCTGGTGGCGGTCGAGCAGGTCCAGGATCGCCACGGTGTCGTCGGAGGGGCCGTCGTCGATGGTCAGCCACACCCGCGGCGCGCTGCCGGGCAGGCGATCCAGCACCGGCGCGTACAGCCGCGCCCGCGGCAGGAACACCGGCAACACCAGCGCGGCGTGCGACAGCAGCAGCGCCGGCAGGCCGACTGGCCAGCCATATGCCCACCACAGCCCCGCCACCAGCGCCTGCGAGGCCAGCGCCCAGGGCAGCCAGCGGTAGGGGTGGCGCGGGATGCGATGCAGCGTTTCCGGAACTGTCATGCCCCATGATGCCATGCGGCGTAGAATGACCGGTCCGACTCTGCGACGACTGCCTGCCATGTCCCTCGACCCCGCCCTGCGCTCCCGTATCGAAACGCTGCTCAGCTCCAACCGCGTCGTGCTGTTCATGAAAGGCCAGCCGAGCATGCCGCAGTGCGGGTTCTCCGCCAAGGCGGTGGGCGCGCTGAACGAGCTCGGCGTCGACTTCGCCCACGTCAACGTGCTGGCCGACCAGGACATCCGCGAGGGCATCAAGGTCTACGGCGACTGGCCGACCATCCCGCAGCTGTACGTGGACGGCGAGCTGATCGGCGGCAGCGACATCATCCTGCAGATGGCCGGCAGCGGCGAGCTGAGCGAACTGCTCGGCGTGGCCGCGCCGGACCGCACGCCGCCGTCGATCACCATCACCGACGCCGCCGCCGAGATGCTGCGCGGCGCGCTGGCCGACGCCCCGGGCGCGAGCCTGGCGCTGGCGATCGACGCGCAGTTCCAGCCGAACTTCCAACTGGCGCCGACCGATCCCAACGCCATCGCTGCCGAGTCCAACGGCCTGCGCGTGCAGTTCGACCTGGGCAGCGCGCGCCGCGCCGACGGCATCACCATCGACTGGGTGGACGACATCCGCGGCCGCGGCCTGGCCATCGACAACCCCAATGCGCCCAAGCCGGTGCAGGACCTCAGCCCGCGCGACGCCGACGACCAGGTACGCGCCGGCGGCCTGCTCCTGGTGGACGTGCGTCCGCCGGAAGAGCGCGCGGTGGCAGCGGTCAATGTGCCGTTCCGCACCCTCGACGGCGAGCAGCGCGCGCAACTGGAAGCGCTGCCGAAGGACACCGCCCTGGCCTTCCTGTGCCACCGCGGCGGCCGCAGCGCGCAGGCGGCCGAGCACTTCCGTTCGCTGGGCTTCACGAAGGTGCACAACGTGGTCGGCGGCATCGACGCCTGGACCGACCAGGTGGACGGCAGCGTGCCGAAGTACTGAGTCAGGCACCTCGTGGGTTGCGTCCCGTGCGGACGTGTCGAAAGGGCGATCGAACGATCGCCCTTTTTTGTGCCCGCGCGCCGCGATCGCCACACGCACACGCTCCTACCCTGGGCACACACTCGCCTGGCGTCTTGCGCAAGTGCTGACGGCAGCACCGAAGTCCGGCGCTCCCTGTGGGAGGGACTTCAGTCCCGACTGCAATGAGGTCCGATGCGCCAGTGGCTTCATCCGCATGAAGTGGCGAGCGCACAGGCACCGCTTCCCTCAACCAGCAAACCCACCCGCATCCAGGAACGCCTGCTCCTCCGGCGTGGTCGTGCGCCCCAGCGCCACATTGCGGTGCGGGAAACGACCGAAGCGCTGGATCACGTCTTCGTGCACCACCGCCCACTGCAGCGACTCCGCATCGCCGAGCGCGCTGAACAGCTCCACCGCCTGGCGCTGCCGCGCCGCGTCCTCGGCATGCGTGTAGGGCAAATAGAAGAACATCCGCAGTTCCGCGTCGGTCTGCTGGTCGAAGCCTGCCGCCAGCGCCTGGTCGGCATAGCGGCAGGCCAGGCCGTCGGTGGCGAAGGCGTGCGCGCTGCCGCGGAACACGTTGCGCGGCACCTGGTCGAGCAACAGCAGCAGCGCCAGTGCGCCTTCGGCGTCGGTCAGCCAGTCGCTGCGTTCGCCGCGCGCGGCGGCGTGATGCGCCTCCAGCAGGTGCTGGCGGACATTGGCGTCGAAGGAGTCGTTGGCGGCGAACCAGCGTTCGCGGCCGGCACTGCGCCAGAAGTCCACGACGGTGCGCGCGGGGGTGTCGGTCATTGCGGTGTCCATTGACGGGAATCGCGCTGCATAACAGGTTCCGCGTCGCGATTCGGTGCAGCAAGGCGTGCCGATGCCGCACCCGCACTTGGCAAGCGCGCCGGCTCGGGCTAGCGTGCGGGCACGGCCGCAAGGGCCGGATTCATCTTCCGGGGAAAATTCGATGCGTCATCTGTTGCTCGCCTGCCTGGGCGTGGCGTTGTGCGGCCCGGCCGCCGCGGCCTCGCGTTTTGTCGACGATCCCTATCCCAGCACCTATCGCGCGCTGGCGTCGGTGCCGGTGCTGATCGAACACGCCACCGTGCTCACCGGCACCGGCGAGCGCCTGGACGATGCCGACGTGCTGCTGCAGGACGGCCGCGTGCAGGCGGTCGGCCGCGCGCTGGCCGCGCCGGCCAACGCCACCCGCATCGACGGCCACGGCAAGTGGGTCACGCCCGGCATCATCGACGTGCACTCGCACCTGGGCGTGTATCCCAGCCCGGGCGTCAGCGCGCACAGCGACGGCAACGAGGCGACCGCACCGGTGACCCCGAACGTGTGGGCCGAGCATTCGATCTGGCCGCAGGATCCCGGCTTCGGCACCGCGCTAGCCGGCGGCGTCACCGCGCTGCAGGTGCTGCCCGGCTCGGCCAATCTGGTCGGCGGCCGCGGCGTCACGTTGAAGAACGTGCCGGCCACCACCTACCAGGCGATGAAGTTCCCGGGCGCGCCGTGGGGCCTGAAGATGGCCTGCGGCGAGAACCCCAAGCGGGTCTACGGCGAGAAGGGCGGCCCGTCCACGCGCATGGGCAACGTCGCCGGCTACCGCGCCGCCTTCATCGACGCCAGCGAATACCTGCGCAAGAACGCGCCCAAGCAGAAGAGCCCGCCCAAGCGCCACTGGTGGAGCCGCGGCAACGGCGACAACGACAGCAGCGGCGACAGCGGCGGCAAGCGCGACCTCAAGCTGGACACGCTGGCCGGCGCCATCAATGGCGACATCCGCGTGCACATCCACTGCTACCGCGCCGACGAGATGACCACCATGCTCGACCTGGCCAAGGAGTTCGGCTTCAAGATCGCCGCCTTCCACCATGGCGTGGAGGCCTACAAGATCGCCGACCGCCTGGCCCAGGAGAACGTCTGCGGCGCGCTGTGGGCGGACTGGTGGGGCTTCAAGATGGAGGCCTTCGACGGCATCCAGGAGAACATCGCCCTGGTCGACCGCCCCGCCAACGGCTGCGCGATCGTGCACTCGGATTCGGAGGAAGGCATTCAGCGGCTCAACCAGGAAGCGGCCAAGGCGATGGCCGCCGGCCGCCGTGCCGGCATGGACATCCCGCCCGAACGCGCGATCCGCTGGCTGACCAGCAACCCGGCCAAGGCGCTGGGCATCGACAGGCAGACCGGTTCGCTGGAGCCGGGCAAGATGGCCGACGTGGTGCTGTGGAACGGCAACCCCTTCAGTTCCTACGCCCTGGCCGACAAGGTCTACATCGACGGCGCGCAGGTCTACGACCGCGCCGACCGCCGCCTGCAACCGACCTCCGATTTCATGCTCGGCCAGGAGGCTGCCCGATGAGCCGCGCCCTGCTCTCGTCCCGTCGCCTGGCGCAGCGCCTGGCCCTGGCCGCCTGCCTGCTGCTCGGCAGCGCGCCCGGGTTCGCCCAGGACGTGCTGATCCGCGGCGCCACCGTGCACACCGCCAGCGCCCGCGGCACCCTCGCCAATGCCGATGTACTGGTCCAGGGCGGCGTGATCCGCGCGGTCGGCCCCGGCCTGAGCGCGCCGACCGGCGTCGCCGTGGTCGAGGCCAAGGGCCGGCCGCTGACCCCGGCGCTGTTCGGCGGCATCACCGAGATCGGCATCGAGGAAGTCTCCGGCGAGGCCTCCACCGTCGACAGCACGCTGACCCTGCCGCACGACCAGCCGATGCGCCCGGAGTTCGACGTGACCCTGGCCTACAACCCCGAATCGGTGCTGATCCCGGTCGCACGGGTGGAAGGCATCGGCTTCACCGCGCTCGGCGCCAACACCGGCGGCGCCTTCGTCGCCGGCCAGGGCGCGGTGATGCGCCTGGACGGCGGCGCCGACCCGATCGGCCCGCGCGCGCTGTACCTGCACCTGGGCAGCGATGCGCTGGAACTGAGCGGCAAGTCGCGCGCTGCGCAGTGGATGCTGCTCGACCAGTTGGTGGCCGAAGCGCGCGGGCGCATGCCCGCTGATTCGCCGCATGCGCTGCTGACCCCGGCCGGACGCGCGGTACTGGCGCGCTACCTCGCCGGCCAGGGCCGCATCGTGGTGACGGTGAACCGCGCGGCCGACATCCGCCAGTTGCTGCGTTGGGCACAGCGCGAGAAGGTGCGCATCGCCATCGCTGGCGGCGACGAGGCCTGGAAGCTGGCGCCGGAACTGGCGAAGGCGCAGGTGCCGGTGTTCGTCAACGCGCTGGACGACCTGCCGGCCAGCTTCGACCAGATCGGCGCCACCCTGGAGAACGCCGCACGCCTCAACGCCGCCGGCGTGGCGGTGAGCTTCACCCAGGGCGGCGACGGCGCGCACAACGCGCGCAAGCAGCGGCAGCTGGCCGGCAACGCGGTCGCGCACGGGCTGCCGTGGGACGCCGCCCTGGCCGGCCTGACCCGGGTCCCGGCCGAGGCCTTCGGCGTGGGCGACCGTCTGGGCAGCATCGCCCCGGGCAAGCTCGCCGACCTGGTGCTGTGGGAAGGCGACCCGCTGGACGTGGCGCATTACGCCGAACAGGTCTGGCTGGGTGGCCGCGCCATCCCGATGCGCTCGCGGCAGACCGAACTGCGCGACCGCTACATGCAGCAGAACGGCGCGCTGCCGAAGGCGTACACGCACTAAACCGCGTCGAGCACGCCGGGACGGCATCGCACTGACGATGCCGTCCCGCCGGTGGCGACGCCCCGCAATGCGCACCTGAGCGCTGCCCCACCGCCGCGCGGAAACGGCATCGCGTCCGCGTCCGCGCGCAGTAGGCTGTGCGCCTCGCTGCCGTCGCCCGCGCCGCCATGCCCTGCTTGCTTCGCCTGCTGCTGTGCTGCCTCGCCCTGTACGCCGCGGCACCCGTGCTGGCAAACGCAGTCGATTTCGGCGTCGCTCGGGTCGGCGATCGCTTCGTCGTCGACAGCGGCGCCGATTTGCAGTTCAGCGTGGACGCCCGCACCGGCGACGTGGTCTCCATGCGCTACCGCGGCGTCGAACTGGAGAGTCCGGAAGCCAAGCACTCGCAGATCGCCTCGGGCCTGGGCAGCGCCCGCGTCGCCGCACGCACTGTCGGCGACACCATCGTGGTCTCGGCCAGCGCTGGCGACCTGGTGCAGTACTACATGGCGCGCAAGGGCCGCGACGCGCTCTACCTGGCCACCTATGCGCCGACCCTGCTGCCGGTCGGCGAACTGCGCTTCATCGCCCGCCTCGACGCAACCAAGCTGCCCGACGCCGAGCGCGAACCGGATTCCAACATCGGCACCGCGATCGAAGGCAAGGACTTATTCCTGCTGCCGGACGGCCGCACCAGCTCCAAGTTCTACTCGGCACGGCGCGCGATCGACGACAGCGTGCATGGCGTCAGCGGCCCCGGCCCCGCCGTGCGGATGTGGATGGGCGATCGCGAACACAGCGCCGGCGGGCCGTTCTTCAAGGACATCGCCACGCAGCGGACCACGCGCACCCACGAGCTGTACAACTACATGTTCTCCAACCACACCCAGACCGAACCCTACCGCGGCGGCCTGCACGGGGTGTACGTGCTGCAGTTCAGCCGCGGCGGCGCGGAAGCGCAGGTGCCGCCGGACCTGCGCTTCGTCGACGCGTCGCTGGGCTTGCAAGGCTTTCTGGGCGCGGAAGCGCGGGGTGCGGTGGCCGGCCAGGTCTCCGGCATCGACGCAGGGCAGCCGGCAGTGGTGGCCCTGCGCAACGCGCAGGCGCAGTACTGGGCCAGGGCCGATGCCGACGGCCGCTTCCGCATCGCCGGCATCCGCCCCGGCGCGTACCGTATCGCGCTGTACCAGAACGAGCTGGAGGTGGCCCACGACACCGTGCAGATCGCAGCCGCGGCCACCGCGCAGGCCGCCCTGCACGCGGTGCCGCTGCCGGGCCAGGCGATCTGGCAGATCGGCGATCCCGATGGCACGCCGGCCGGTTTCCGCAACGCCGCGTTGCTGGCGAGCGCGCATCCCTCCGACCGGCGCATGGCGCCATGGGGACCGCTGACCTATCGCGTGGGCCACGACCGTCTCGACGCATTCCCGGCGGCGCAATGGGGCGGCGTCAACACGCCCACGCACATCGCCTTCGTGCTCTCGCCCGAGCAGGTCCACGCCTACCGCCTGCGTCTATTCGTCACCCTGACCCAGGCCGGCGGCCGTCCGCAGCTGCGGGTGAACGATCGCTGGAGCGGACCCGTGCCGCCGCGGCCGGAGCAGCCGGACAGCCGCGGCATCACCCGCGGCACCTACCGCGGCAACAACGCCGTCTATCTGTTCGACATCCCGGCCAGCGCGCTGCAGGCCGGCCTCAACACGCTGGACATCGACGTCGCCTCGGGCTCGCCGGACAATGGTTTCCTCGGCCCGGGCATCGTCTTCGACAGCGTGCAATGGCTCGCGCCGTGAGGCACTGCGGGCAGACGCGCCACACGCGCCGGCGAGGACGTCGCCACGCTGCTACGCTGCGCCCCTGGCCCGACGGAGACATCCCGATGCGCGGTTCGCTGTCCCTCCAGCGCCTGCTGCCGCTGGCGCTGCTGGCCCTGGCCTGCGGCGCCGGCGCCGCGCCGCCCACACCCGGCGTCTATCTCGCCGATGGCGGCGACCGCCTCGACGTCGCGCGCGACGCCGACGGTCTGGGCTTCTCGCTCGACGTCACCGG
Source organism: Xanthomonas sp. LMG 12459 (assembly GCF_009192905.1). Lineage (NCBI taxonomy): Bacteria > Pseudomonadati > Pseudomonadota > Gammaproteobacteria > Lysobacterales > Lysobacteraceae > Xanthomonas > Xanthomonas sp. LMG 12459. The sequence goes on along the minus strand of NZ_NSGT01000022.1, from coordinate 34,023 downwards.
CGCCAACGGCCATACCTGTGCGCTGGACGGCACGCTGCAGGGCGAACTCGGCTTCACCCGCGCGCACGACGACGATCCCGCGTCGCTGTGCCGCACCCGCCTGCACGCCGAGGGCGACGCCATCCGGGTCAAGGCGCTCACCCCCGACACCTGCCGCGACTACTGCGGCGCACGCGCCTGGTTCGAAGGCGACTACCGACGCGCCGCGCCGGCCTGCGTGCCCGAGGCGGCGGAGGCCACGCGCGCGCGCTTCCTGCGCCAGTACCAAGCCAAGGACTACGCCAACGCCGAACGCACTCTGGCCGCGCTGCTGGACGGCTGCGGCAAGACCCTGTTCTGGCTGGACGCCGCGCAGGTCCGCACCGATCTGGCGCTGACCCAGTATCACCTGGGCGACCGCGCCGGTTGCCTGCGCACGCTGGCACCGGTGCTGGAACGCGCCGGCAGCGGTGCCGAGGACGTGCGCAACAGCCTGCCGCCCAGCGATGCCGACGGGTTCCTGCCGATCGCCCGCGCCGCCTGGCACAACGCGGCACTGTGCAAGGCGCCGCCGCGCTGAGCCAGGCAGGAACGGCGGCGCCAATGCGGCGCCGTCAGTTGGCGCCGATATTGGCCTGGATCCAGGCCCAGCCGTTGCCGCGCACCACCTCGAAACCGGCCTCGACCACGTGCAGGTACATCGCGTTGCTGAAGCGTCCGTCCTGCGCGCGGTGCGTATGCAGCCAGCTCAGGAACGGTTTGATGTCGATGTTGAGATTGCCGTTGCTCGGCAGGGTCGGCTGGCCGGCGGTGTTGTGCGGAATGAAGGTGTAGACGTAGTAGCCGGCGGCGCTGTTCATGCCTTCCCACAGATCGAAGGTGTAGCCGCCGGCGCTGATGACGTTGCTGGCGGTGAGCGTGCCGATCGGATACGAGTTGTGGCCGCCCCAGATCATCACTTCGGCCTGCGGAATCGCGCTGGACGACACCGTGCTGTCCCAGCGGAAGAACAGGTCGTAGGCGAAGTCGCCGGCCAGGTTGCTGCCGCCGGACGAGTACGCGAAGGTCGCCGGCAACGACCGCAGCGCCGAGACCTGCCGCGGGAAGGTGCGGTCGGCAGTGGGATTGAAGCCGTAGTGCGAGCCGCGCAGGATCGCCGGATAGCCGTACAGACTGGCGTTGGGGAAATTGAAGGTCACGGTCATGCTCGGCGTGCTGCCGCTGTGGAACGTGCCCTGGATGACGTTGTTGGGGTCGTTGAAGTTGTTCACCCAGGCGTACTGGTTGCCGTACACCTGGTACGGCCCGGCCAGCGCCATCGGCGCGATCGCGAGCAGGGCGGTGGCGAACAGCGCGCGCAGGGTCCGCGCCCAGCCGCGCGGCGACCTGACGACCGTGGCGGGAAGGCGCGGCGAAGCAGCGGCGGAAACGGAAGCGGAAGCGTGCATGGCGGTCTCTCCTGAGCGTGCAGGGGCAGCGAATCTACTGCCGCGGCGGACGCTAGCAAGGTGCACGTACCGCGAGCTATGACAAGACCCGCGCATGCCATGCGCCAGCGCAATAGCGCTACCGCGATCCAGGCCACGGCCGCGCGGCGCTTCACAGATATCGCGTGCCAGCGAGATTTCCGCCACGGCATCGTCTACGCATTGCGGTCGCCCCGGCGAACGGACGTCAACGACATCTCGCACTGCAGCATGCGATGTACGCAGTCGCAGCGCGCGCGACGCCGCGATAAGCTGATGCGTCATGACGGAGAAGCACGATGACGTTGCGCTGGTATTTCGATTTCATCTCGCCGTTTTCCTATCTGCACTGGCAGCAGGTGAAAGCGCTGCCGGAGTTCTCGCGGATCCAGCCGGTGCCGATCGTGTTCGGCGCGGTGCTGGCGCAGCTGCAGACGCGCGGGCCGGCCGAGGTGCCGCACAAGCGCGAGTTCACCTATCGCTTCGTGCAGTGGCAGGCGCAGCAGCAAGGCGTGCCGCTGCGCTTCCCGCCGGCACATCCGTTCAACCCGCTGACGGCGCTGCGCCTGTGCATCGCCGCCGGCACCACGCCGCAGGCCATCGATGCGCTCTTCGACTGGCTGTGGCGCGATGGCCACGCGGGCGACGACGCCGCGACCCTGGCGCCGGTCGGCGAGGCATTGGGGATCGCCGACGTGGCCGCGGCCACCGCCGATGCGCAGGTCAAGGCGCAACTGCGCGCCAACACCGAACAAGCGCTGGCGGCCGGCGTGTTCGGCGTGCCGACCCTGCAGATCGACGACACCCTGCTGTGGGGCAACGACGCGCACCCGCTGATGCGCGCGGTGCTGGCCGACCCGCAACTGCTGCAGCGCGGCGACATGGCGCGCCTGAGCGCGCTGCCGGTCGCGGTGCAGCGCAACGCCTGAGCGGTCGCCATGTCCATCGATCTCCCCAATCACTGGAGCTTCAGCGGATGCGCATCGGCATCGTCGTAGATTCCGCCTGCGACCTGCCGCAGGACTACATCGCCCAGCACGACCTGGTGGTGTTGCCGATCAGCGTGCGCCTCGGCGGCACCGTCCTGGCCGATCGCCGCGACGAAGCGGCGACGCTGGAGTTCCTGCACGCACAGGTCAGCGCGCACGGCGCCGAAGCCGAGACCGTGCCGTACAGCGTGGCGCAGATCCGCGAGCTGTTCCTGAGCCGGCTGGTCATCGACTACGACCACGTGTTCTGCCTGACCATCGCCAAGACCCGCAGCCCGATCCACGACCACGCGCAGCAGGCCGGCTTCGCCATCCTCAGCGACTACAAGCCGATCCGTCAGGCTGCCGGCCACGCCTCGCCGTTCGCGCTGCGGGTGATCGACACCCAGAACCTGTTCGCCGCGCAGGCCGTGATCGCCGTCGAGGCGGTGCGGATGCGTGCCGACGCTGCCGGCGTGCAGGCCATCCGCGAGCGGCTGGAGACGCTGGCCGAGCACACCCATGGCTACATGATCGCGCGCGACCTGTACTACCTGCGCAGCCGCGCGCGCAGCAAGGGCGACCGCAGCGTCGGCCTGCTCAGCGCCGCGCTCGGCTCGGCCCTGGACATCAAGCCGGTGCTGCACTGCCACCGTGGCGAGACCGCGCCGGTGGTCAAGCTCAAGGGCTTCGACCACGCCGTGCAGACCCTGTTCGGCCTGGCCGCCAAACGCGTGGCCGCCGGGCTGATGACGCCCACGCTGTGCCTGAGCTATGGCGGCGAGCTGGCGGAACTGCGCGCCCTGCCCGGCTACGCGGCGCTGCGCCAGGCCTGCGACAGCCACGGCGTTGAGCTGCTGGAGAGCGTGATGAGCCTGACCGGCATGGTCAATGTCGGCAAGGGCGCGCTGGTGCTGGGCTTCGCCGGGGAGGCGCTGCGCTTCGGCTGATCGCCCGCTGGCCGCGTCGACGGCGGGTCGCCGCCGGCTCTGCTAGGCTGCGCCGCTTCGTACCGCCCACAAGAGATGCCCATGGCCGTCACCTACTCGATCAGCCTGCCCGATCCCGCCCGTGCCCGCGGCAGCAACCCGTCGCTGAGCTTCTCCGCGCACGGCGCCGACGCCTTCGCCGAACAGCTGCAGGCCGCCCTCAGCGACCCGGCCTGGTTCGAGCGCTGGCGCGCCATGCAGCCGGAGCCGGACGAGGTCGATCCGGCGCTGGGCGTGACCGATCCGGCAGCACGGGTGACCGGCCGCCAGGACGATCTGCGCATCGACCTGTCCGCGACCACCAGCATCCCCGGCGACATCCTCAAGCAGCGCCTGCGCCTGCTCGCCGGCAGCGGCTGGGAACTGCGCGACGTGCGTTGAAACGCCCGCCCAGGCCACCGCACTGCGGTGGCCGACGCGCCCACGCGGAGCCGCGCCACGCTACGACGCGGCCACCGCCCGGCGCGGCCAGGACCAGCGCAGATTGACCGCCAGCGTCCCCAGCACGATCAGCGCCAGGCCCAGCCACTGCACCGGCACCAGCCGGTGGCCGTACAGCAGGTAGTCCAGCAGCAGCGTCACCAGCGGGTAGACGAAGGCGACCACCGCGATCGCCGCCACGTGCAGGTGCCGGTAGGCGCTGTAGAACAGCACGTACACCACGCCGCTGTGGATCACCCCCAGGCCGATCAGCCAGAACCAGTGGCGACCCGGGTGCAGCGCGGCGCCGCTGGAGAAGCCGGCCAGCATCGCCGCACCGACCCAGCACTGCACGGTCACCACCGCCAGCGGCCGCTCGCGACTGATCCGCCGCGACATCAGCAACGACGCGCCGCACAGCAGCGCGCCCAGCAGGGTCAACGCGATCCCGCCCAGGTAGCCGCGGTCGGCGCTGGACCACAGCCGCAGCGGGTCCGCCGAACAGGCCACGCCGACGAAAGCCAGCAGGGTCCAGCCCAGGTCGGAACGGCGGCTGCGCTCGCCCTGCAGCAACGCCGCCAGGATCAGCATGACGAACGGGAACACGTGGTAGACCATGGTCGCCACGCCGATCGACGAACGCGCCATGCCGGCGAACAGCGCCACCCAGTTGAGCACCAGCAACACGCCACTGAGCGCCGCGTCGCGCAACAGCGCGCGCTCGCGCCAGAGGCCGCGCAACTGCCCGCCGAGCAGGCCGCACACGGTCAGGAACAGCGCGCCGAACAGGCAGCGGTAGAACACCGCGGTCACCGGATCCTGGCCGCTCTCGTGCACGAACACGCCGACCGAACCGATCAGCACCTCGGCCAGCAGCAACTGCCACAGTGCCCGCCGGGACGCGCCCGCGGATGTCGCGACGGCGGCGCTCACAGCGCGATGCTCCCGTGCAGGTACTGCACCGCCGCGCCACGCACCTGCACGTGGTCCGGCAGCACCCGGCACTCCAGTTCGCCGCCGCGCGCAGACGCCTGCCACGCACGCAGGTCGCACTTGCCCAGGCGCTGCGCCCACAGCGGCGCCAGCGCGGCGTGGATCGAGCCGGTCACCGGATCCTCGACGCCGCCGTTGGCCGGCCAGAAATAACGCGAGACGAAATCGTGCTCGCGCCCGGGCGCGGTGACCGCGACATCGCGCGGTGCCAGCACCGGCATCCGCGCCAGGTCCGGCACCACCGCGCGCACCTGGGCTTCGTCCGCGTACACGGCGATGTAGGCCTGGTCGTTGCGGTACGCCGCCTGCGGCGCGATCGACAACGCCTGCGCGAGTGCCTGCGGCACCGCCGCCAGCGCGGCCGGCGCCTGGTTCGGAAAGCGCAGGACGAAGCGCCCGTCGGCCTCGCGGTCCACACCCAGTTCGCCGACCGCCGCGGCGCGGAACCGCAACGGCAGCGGCGCCAGGCCCTGGGTGGCGACGACGAAGGCGCTGGCCAAGGTGGCATGGCCGCAGAACCCCACTTCGCGCAGCGGCGAGAACCAGCGGATCGCGAACGCGCCGTCGGCCTCGCGCACGAAGAACGCGGTCTCCGACAGATTGTTTTCGCTGGCGATGGCCTGCATCAGCGCGTCCGGCAACCACGCCTGCAGCGGCACCACCGCGGCCGGGTTGCCGCGGAACCGCACCGTGGTGAAGGCATCGACGATGAACAGCGGCAGTTGCACGCGCGGCCTCGGGAATGGGGAAGGACACGGCCAGTGTGCGCCGGGGTGGGCGACCAGCACAGAGTCAGATACGCTGCAAATCGACCGATACAGATGAGGCCGCCGCATGCGCCTGTACGAAGCCCTCGCCAGCCAGCTGCGCGACCAGATCGCGCAGGGCACGCTGCGTGCCGGCGAGCGCCTGCCGTCGATCCGGCAACTGGCCGCCGGCCACGGCATCAGCGCCGCCACCGCGGTGCAGGCCTGCCTGCAGCTGGAACGCGAAGGCCGGGTGCAGGCGCGGCCGCGCTCGGGCTACTTCGTGCGCGCCGCGGCCACACCGCAACCGGCCGGCGCAGGCGCCGCTACCCGGCGGCGCGCCCCGGGCGCAGTCGCCAATCCCGCGCTGCAAGGCGTGCTGGACATGCTCGCGCGCTCGGATCTGGTGCCGCTGCACACCGCCACGCCAGCGGCGGCGCTGCTGCCCGGCGCGCACCTGGCCAGCGCGCTGGCGCGGCAGTTGCGCCGCCAGCGCAGCGCCGCGCTCGACTACGCACCGCCGCAGGGCCACGCCGCGCTGCGCCGGCAGATCGCGCAGCGCTACGCGCACTGCGCCACGGTCGTTGCCGCCGACGAGGTGGTGGTGACCGCCGGCGCGATGGAGGCGATCAGCCTGGCGCTGCGCACGCTCACCGCCCCCGGCGACGTGGTGCTGGTCGAGACCCCGACCTACCACGGCATCCTGCAGGCGGTGGCGGCGCTGCGGCTGAAGGTGCTGGAGGTCCCGAACCGGCCCGGCCAGGGCATCGACGCCGCACGCCTGGACGCGCTGCTGCAGCGCACGCCGGCGCGCGCCGCGGTGCTGGTGCCGAACTTCAACAATCCGCTGGGCAGCCTCACCCCCGATGCCGCCAAGCGCGCCGTGCTGGACAGTTGCGCGCGCCACGGCATAGTGGTGATCGAGGACGACATCTACGGCGAACTCGACTGGTCGGGGCAGCGCCCGCGGCCGCTGCGCCATTTCGACACCCACGGCAACGTGATCACCTGTGGCGCCTTCTCCAAGGTGCTGGCGCCCGGCCTGCGCGTGGGCTGGCTGCTCGGTGGCGCCTGGACCGACGCGCTGGTGCGCGCCAAGTACTTCTCGACCATCGGCGGCGCCAGCCTGCCGCAACTGGCCCTGGCCGACTACCTGCAGCGGCACGACCTGGAACGCCACCTGCGCAAGCTGCGCCGCACCCTGGCCGACAACGGCCAGCGCCTGCGCGAGGCGGTGCTGCGGCACTGGCCGGCCGACACCCGCATCGGCGACCCGGCCGGCGGCCTGTCGCTGTGGCTGCAACTGGCCGACGCCGGCAGCGGCCAGGCGCTGTTCGAGGCCGCTCTCGCCGCCGGCATCGGCACCTCGCCCGGGCACCTGTTCTCCAGCCGCGGCGACTATGCCGACCACCTGCGGCTGAGCTGCGGCCAGCCGTGGAGCGAGACGCTGGAAGATGCAATGCGGCGGCTGGGCAAACTGGCAACGCGACTGCCGCGCTAGCGCCGCGTCCAGCGCCGCACCGCGGTCCCGATGCGAAGTTCGCTCCCAGCGCTTGCTCGCACCGCGCCTGCAAGGCGCCCTGGGCCGCCTCCGAGCGACGCCGTGCATGCAACTCCACATGCACATCGACCCATCACGGCGATCGCCCCGCGTGCGACACGACCGCAGCGGCCGCATCCGGCGCAACGGCGTGACCACGATCGACGTCAGCCAGGAGCGGCGTGCGCTACGGCGTTGCCGCGCCGATCGCCAGCGCCACGCAGGCGCCGACCAGGGTGCAGGCGAGCATCGCCACGGGGCTGAGCGGGCTGCGCCAGCGCGGCCAGGGGAGCAGCAGGATGCGACGGCAAGACATGGCGCGGCTCCGATCCAGGGACGTGGCGAGGGCGAACCCTGCGGAATCTAGCCAGCGCCGGTCTCAGCAGGCGCGAACGCGATCGCACAACCGCATGTCGGGCGCTGCGGCGCACCTGATTGTTTACGAGACCGGCCACGTCGCGGCCGCGGCGGTCACCGGGCTGTCATGTGTGGGCTCGGCGAGCCTCGCATGCATCGCGCGCCTGTGGCCGCCTTGCCACCGCGCAGAACGGCCACGGACGACAAGGAGGGAACGCTGCGACTGGCAGCGCAACGCGCGGCCCCCTGCCCGGCGGGCCGCGTCGCGCGGCCGCCGGTGGAGCGCGCTCAGCCCTGCAGGGCGCGCGCGTGGAAGGCGATGTGCTCGCCGATGAAGCTGCCGATGAAGTAGTAGCTGTGGTCGTAGCCGGGCTGCACGCGCAGGGTCAGCGGGTAGCCGGCGGCCTCGGCGGCGGCCTGCAGCAACTGCGGGCGCAACTGCTTGTCCAGGAACTCGTCGCCGCCGCCCTGGTCGATCAGCAGCGGCAGACGCTCGCTGGCACTGCCGATCAGCACGCTGGCGTCGTAGGCCTGCCACTGCGTGCGGTCCTCGCCCAGGTAGGCGGTGAATGCCTTCTCGCCCCACGGCACCTGGGTGGGCGCCACGATCGGCGAGAACGCCGACACGCTGCGGTAGCGGCCGGGATTCTTCAGCGCGATCACCAGGGCGCCGTGGCCGCCCATCGAATGCCCGCTGATCGCGCGCCGGCCGTTGTGCGGGAACTGCGCCTCGATCAGCGCCGGCAGTTCCTGCACCACGTAGTCGTACATGCGGTAGTGCGCGTCCCACGGCGCCTGGGTGGCGTTGACGTAGAAGCCGGCGCCCTTGCCCAGGTCGTAACCCTCGGCGTCGGCGACGCTCTCGCCGCGCGGGCTGGTGTCGGGCGCGACCAGGATCACGCCATGCTCGGCCGCATAGCGCTGCGCGCCGGCCTTGGTGATGAAGTTCTGCTCGGTGCAGGTCAGGCCGCTGAGCCAGTACAGCACCGGCAGGGTGGTGTGCTCGGCCTGCGGCGGCAGGTACACGGCCACCTGCATGGGGCAGCCGAGCACAGCCGAGTCGTGGCGATAGACGTCCTGCCAGCCGCCGCAGCAGGCGTGGTGTTCGATACGTTCCATGGGCAGTTCCGGGAAGAGGGCCTGCGGCCGCGACCGGCCGCAGGCGGGGTGCCGCGACGCGTCGACCGGCGACGCGCGCGGCATCGGGCTTCAGTGCAGCACGCCGTTCTTGCGCGCCACGTGGGTGGAGATCGCGTCCATCAGCGGCGGCGACAGGCAATCGTACGGTTCCAGCTTCAGTTCGCGCAGGCGGTTGCGCACCCCGGCCATCGCCTCCGGACGCGTGCCGCTCTCGATGATCGACGACACGAAGGCGGCGAACCCCGGCGCCGACCAGCCCTGCTGCGGCGACAGTTCCGTATGCACGAAATCCAGGCCGTAGAACGGATGCTCGGTGTTCTCGATGCGGCCGTACATGTGCACGCCGCAGCCGGTGCAGGCGTGACGGCGGATGGTCGCGCTCTCGTCCACCACCTTCAGCTTCTCCTCGTGCGCCGTCACCTTGACCTTGTCGCGCGCCACCACCGCCACCACCGAGAAGGTCGCGCCCTTCGGCTTCCAGCACTTGGTACAGCCACAGGCGTGGTTGTGCGCGGTCTGCGCGCCCACTTCCACCACCACCTTGTCGCTGGCGCAATGGCATTCCAGGGTACCGCCCTGGAAATGCTCCGCGCCGGCACGCACGCCGGCATCCACCGACGGATGAATCGTCACAGTACTCATCTTGCCCCCTCCCGGGTTCGTTGCGTCGCTGCAATGCGCGGAAACGGCCGCGCGCCGGACTGACCTGCGGTCAGAAGTGGATGACGGTGCGGATCGACTTGCCCTCGTGCATCAGGTGGAAGGCTTCGTTGATCTCGTCCAGCGGCAGGGTGTGGGTGATGAACGGATCGAGATCGATCTCGCCGTGCATCGCCTGCTCCACCATGCCCGGCAGCTGGGTGCGGCCCTTGACCCCGCCGAAGGCGCTGCCGCGCCAGACGCGGCCGGTGACCAGCTGGAACGGGCGCGTGCTGATTTCCTGGCCGGCGCCGGCCACGCCGATGATGACGCTCTCGCCCCAGCCCTTGTGGCAGCACTCCAGCGCCGAGCGCATCACGTGCACGTTGCCGATGCACTCGAAACTGAAGTCCACGCCGCCGTCGGTCAGCTCGACGATGACTTCCTGGATCGGCTTGCTGTAGTCCTTCGGGTTGATGCAGTCGGTGGCGCCCATGCTGCGCGCCAGCTCGAACTTGCCCGGATTGGTGTCGATGGCCAGGATGCGCCCGGCCTTGGCCTGCACCGCACCCTGGATCACCGCCAGGCCGATGCCGCCGAGGCCGAACACCGCGACGCTGTCGCCTTCCTTCACCTTGGCCGTGTTGTGCACCGCACCGATGCCGGTGGTGACGCCGCAGCCGAGCAGACACACCTTCTCCAGCGGCGCCTCGGGGTTGACCACGGCCAGCGAGATCTCCGGCACCACCGTGTACTCGCTGAAGGTGCTGCAGCCCATGTAGTGGTAGATCGGCTGGCCGTTGTAGGAGAAGCGGGTGGTGCCGTCGGGCATCAGGCCCTTGCCCTGGGTGGCGCGCACCGCCTGGCACAGGTTGGTCTTGCCGGACAGGCAGAACTTGCACTTGCGGCACTCGGCCGTGTACAGCGGGATCACGTGGTCGCCGACCTTGACGCTGGTCACACCCTCGCCCACCGCCTCGACGATGCCGCCGCCCTCATGGCCGAGCACCGCCGGGAAAATGCCTTCCGGATCGTCGCCGGACAGCGTGAACGCGTCGGTATGGCACACGCCGGTATGGGTGATGCGCACCAGCACTTCGCCCTGGCGCGGCGGTTCGACATCGATCTCCACGATCTGCAGCGGTTTGCCTGCTTCGAAAGCGACGGCGGCTCGGGACTTCATGCGATTTCTCCTGGCTGACGGAATGGGCGTGGGGTGGGGATCATTTGAGGTAGGAGCGGACCAGCATGGCCATCTCGCGCACGCGCGCGGCGCGCTGCGCATCGGAGGTGGCGGCATGGCCGAATTCATCGCGGACGTGCGCCTGCATCACTTCCGACATCAGGCCGTTGACCGCGCCGCGGATGGCGGCGATTTGCTGCAGCACAGCAGCGCAGTCCGTCCCCTCCTCCAGCGCGCGTTCCAACGCCTCGGTCTGGCCGCGCAGGCGGCGGATGCGAGCGAGGACGCGCTTCTTTTCGTGCGGGGCGTGCGGCATGTGGCGGGGACTCGGGAACTATACTGGGGGATAGTATTCCTGCCATCGAAAAAAGAAAACGCCCGCGCCGCTACTCCACCCATCCTGGCCGACCCGGGCGCGGCCGGACGCCCCGCCGCGCGGGTGCCGGCGCATGGCAATGCGTGTCGGCCCAGGACACGAAACCGCCATGTTGGCGCCGCCGGTACTGCCTATGATGGCCACGCGTTCATGCGCGGGCCCCGGTGCCGGTGGCCACGTCCCTGCCCGCCCCCAGTTCCAGGCAGCCGCGGCCACGTCTAGACTGGGCGAATCCCCGTGTGGCCGCCCTTCAAGATCGTGGACATGAAATCCTTCATTCTGGTCGTCGACGACGATCCGGATCTGCGCCGACTCATCAGCGAGTTCCTGAGCGACCACGGCTATCAGGTGGACACCGCCGAGACCGTGGCGGAGATGCGCCTGCGGATGGCCGAGCGCCAGCCGGACCTGGTGATCCTGGACGTGATGATGCCCGGCGAGGACGGCCTCAGCGCCGCCCGCCAGCTCGCCAGCGAGCGCGGCGCGCCGGCGGTGATCATGCTCAGCGCGCTGGGCAGCGACACCGACCGCATCATCGGCCTGGAAGTCGGCGCCGACGACTACCTGGCCAAGCCGTGCAATCCGCGCGAGCTGCTGGCGCGGGTGCGCGCCCTGCTGCGGCGCAGCCAGGCGGCGACGCTGCCGCCGGAAGCGCGCGGCAACGTCTACGAGTTCGCCGGCTGGCGGCTGGACGTGATCCGCCGCGACCTGCGCGATCCCACCGGCATCTTCATCAATCTCTCCGACGGCGAATTCGCGCTGCTGCGCACCTTCGTCGAGCACCCGCAGCGCGTGCTCAGCCGCGACCAGTTGCTCGACTACGCGCGCGGCCGCGACACCGAGGTCTACGACCGCGCCATCGACAGCCAGATCAGCCGCCTGCGCCGCAAGATCAACGAGCGCGTGCAGACCGAACTGATCCGCACCGTGCGCAACGAGGGCTACATGCTGCTGCCGAGCGTCGCCCGCCTGTGAGCGGGCCCACGCGCGCCCGCCGCGGCGTGCCGATCTTCGCCCGCGCCTTCCTGCTGCTGGTGGTGGCGCTGCTCACCGCGCAGCTGATCGGCATCGCCCTGGTGCTGCGCACGCCGGTCTACGAGATGCCGGTGCACCCGCCGGAGGTGATCGCCCTGCTCAGCACGCGCATGCCGGCCGGCACCCAGACCCTCAAGGTGCAGGACACCGCCCATGCGCCGCTGCCGGCGCGCGACCAGGTGCGCGACCGCAACGTGGAACGGCTGATGGCGCACTGGCTGGAAGTGGCGCCGGACCAGGTGCGCTTCTACCGCAACAGCGACGGTCGCCTGGAACGCCTGCGCCTGCGCCTGGGCGAACGCCCGCCGCCGCCGCCGCATGCCATGGCGTCCGACGACGACGTCCCCGCACCCGCGGAGGTGGCGCCCCCAGCCACCGCGCAGCAACCGCCGCCGCCGGAACCGCCGCCTGCGCCGGGCGAGGCACCGCGCAATGGCGCCTTCGGCGCGACCATGCGCGCCGTGGGGTGGCGCGAACGCGGCTTCGCCCCGGCGGTACCGCTGCTGGACGGTTTCACCGCGGCCCTGCGCCAGCCCGACGGGCACTGGCGCAGCGTGATGTCGCCGCCGCGGCGGTTCTCCAACGAATTCAAGACCCAGGTGGTGATGCTGTTCCTGGTCGGCATGCTGGCGATGCTGCCGCTGGCCTGGTGGTTCTCGCGCGCACTGTCGGCGCCGATCCGGCGCTTCGCCGAGGCGGCCGACCAGCTCGGCCGCAATCCCGATGCGCAGCCGCTGCGGCGCAGCGGCCCCAGCGAGATCGTGCAGGCGGCCGATTCGTTCAACGCGATGCAGGCGCGCCTGAACCGGCTGATCAACGAGCGCACGCACATGGTCGCGGCGATCGCCCACGACCTGCGCACGCCGTTGGCGCGACTGGCGTTTCGCCTGGAGACCCTGCAACCGCCGCTGCGCGAGAAGACCATGGCCGACATCGACGAGATGAAGGCGATGATCTCCGCGGCGCTGGACTTCATCCACAACGACAGCCGCCGCGGCACCCGCTCGCCGCTGGATTTCCGCCTGCTGGTGGAAAGCGTGGTCGACGACGCCAGCGACACCGGCGCGGACGTGGTGCTGCTGCTCGGCGACGCCATCACCCTCGACGGCGATCCGCTGTCGCTGCGGCGCATGGTGATGAACCTGGTGGAGAACGCGCTGAAGTACGGCAAGCGTGCGCGCCTGCAACTGCGGCACGAGGCCGGCGAATGCGTGCTGTGGATCGACGACGACGGCCCCGGCATCGATCCCGCACAGCGCGAGAAGCTGTTCCTGCCCTTCTTCCGCGGCGAGAACTCGCGCAACCGCGACACCGGCGGCATCGGCCTGGGCCTGTCGGTGGCGCACAGCATCGTGCTGGCGCATGGCGGCCAGATCGCCCTGGACAACCGCCCCGAGGGCGGCCTGCGGGTCAGTGTGCGGCTGCCGTGCCAGGCGGTCGGTGGCTGAGCCGGGCGCGCCCCGTTCCGCCGTACGTCGATCGACTCAGCGCTGGTTCGGCTCGACGACCACGGCCGTGCCATAGCACAGCACCTCGGTCAGGCCGGCCATCAGCTCGGTGGCGTCGTAGCGCACCGCGACGATGGCATTGCCGCCCATCTGCCGCGCGTGCTGCAGCATGTCCCGGTAGGTCTCCAGGCGCGCCTGCTCGCACAGCTCGGTATAGATGGTGATGTTGCCACCGAACAGCGTCTGCAGCCCGCCGAGGAAATTGCCGACGATGGAGCGCGAGCGCACGGTGATGCCGCGCACGATGCCCAGATTGCGCACGATCCGGTAGCCGGGAAGTTCCAGCGCGGTGGTCACCATCGCATCGTTCAGTGGCGAGACCGCCGCGCGCGGCGGCGAGGAATTGTACGGATCGGTCATCGGTGTGCCCTGCTGGCGTGGCCCGTGGCTCCGCGGACCGCGGACCCGGCGCGCACGCACCGAGGCCGGCAGTGTTAGCACCGCATGAAGAACCACGCAATCGCCAGCACCAGGCCGCCACCCCACAGCAGCAGCATCGCCACGACGCCGGCCAGCACGACCGCCACCCGCCGCCATCGGCCCAGCCCGCGCGAACGCCGCACCACGTGCACGCACAGCCAGCCGCCCAGCGCCACGCCGCTGGCGACCACCGCCCATCCGAGCAGATCGATGAGCGGATCCTTGTGACCAACGTCGGCGGGGCATTGGCTGGTCGCATGCGCGGATGCCATGCAGCCGAGCAACACGCTCAGAACACCGGCCCTGCCGCCACGATGGCACCGAGAACCGCTGCGCGCAGCAAGACAGGCGGCAAGGCGACTGCGAACGATGCGAAGTGCGCGCATTGCAAAGCGACTCGACGAGCGACAGCGCATCGCGCATGTCTGGTCGTGAAGTCTCTGGCCGAACGTAGAAGGCAACACTCTCATGCATCCGACACGGTCATCACGGCACATGCTCATAGCGCCCCGTGCGCCGCCAATCGGGCAACACATGTCGATACCAGTAGAGCATTTTCGACCAGTTTGAAGTCTCCAACACCAGCAGTGCACCCCACGCGCCACTGCGTTCGCCCACATAGCGATCCTTCCAATGCAGGATCGGAATGATGAACAGCCAGAGCAGGAGCCGCACCACCAGCAGCCCTCCGACAGCGACAATCACCTCGCGCTCTGCGCTCCAGCCAGCGACGATGAGCACGCTTCCCAGTCCAGCGGCGACCGCGAATCGCTTGAGCCATCGCCATTTCGATTCGAACCAGTCCGCACGCACCATGGAGTCCCCCTTATTTGCCTGAAGCACCACTGACTGCAAAACCCGAAAACTGCAGATCAACGCATCGGTGGCGCGCCGCTGCTGCCCATCGTCGGCAATGAACGCCGAAACTCTGCAGCGACAGGCCGTGAAAGCAAGCGCGCGATGATCCAGCCATGCAGGGCGACGAAAGCCACAGCAAAGACCGCGCCGATCGCCGACATGGCCCACAGCATCGGCTGCATGTCCGGCGCGCCGTGCATCTGCGCAACAGCGAGCTGCTTCTGCATGAAGGCGATCATCTGCACCTGCACGACCGCGCCGCCCAGGTTCCACGCGATCACCAGCAACATGGCCGCGATGAAACACCACCGCGCCCAACTCATCCGTCGCAGAAGCCCGATCGAACTCGCCAGGGTCCACACTGAAAACAGCGCAGTTCCAAGAAACAACCAACGAAAGTTGGAAAAAATGAAGGCAATCGTCGGCGGCATGCCTGGCGGAAGCCTCTGCACCGCATCGGCAAACTGCACGTGATCGAACATGACGAACACAACGAAGACCTGCATGGTGCCGACCACTGTGCCGAAACCCGAGAGTGCGATGAAGATCCAAGCCAGGATCGTGACAAAGCTGGATCGCGGCTGCGCTTGGTGCATGACGTCCCCCCTGAAGACGAATGCGGCATTGTCGCCTGCCCCGTGGCCGCCGTCATCACCATTCAGGCGCGTCAATGGAAGACGCGAGGCCGCAAACCAGGCCAGCCGATGCAAAGCGCTATCGACGTTGCGCCATCCGCATGCGCCGGAGCAGCAGGAGCCGTTTGCCCGACCGCACCGATATCAACAAGGCGGCAAGCATTCCCAATGCGATGAACAACACCGCGCCTGAAGCTGGTCCAAGCGCGAGCAGAATGCCGCAATAGACGAAAAGAGACACAAAGCCGAAGAAGCCTGCGGCATTCTTGTAGAAGTGCCAAGACGTGATCGCGGCACTTTCCGGATTGCGAGACACCAAACGGCCTGCGCCTTCCCCAGTTGGTGCGACCTCCCAAGAAGAAGCCTGCTGAGCGACGTCCATACGTCGAGAGCCCTTGAAATGCCCGCACAACTCCAGCATCCGGTGGTGCTGCGCCTCATTGATGCCATTTCGCTGATCCACGGCAAGCACATGGTCTGCGGATGATGGAAAGACAAACGTGGGACGGCTCGCCGGATCCTGGAACTCGATCGAAACAAGCAGCCCCACGGTATCGTTCACACCGGGAATGGCATTGGCGAGCGCTCCCGAAAACATCCTACCTTGCGCCGACGCGTCATTGAAGCTGTTCACATATAAGTCGTGATCCTGCTTCGACACCTCGGCCCAAAGCCCCCAGGCAAATGCGTCTTCCCGATACAGAAACGGAATTTCCAGGACGCCCCGAATAAAGAATCTCCGCTCGTCCAGCGTGCACAGATCGGCGTTGGAACGGACACGGCGGTAGGCGTCCAGATAGGACAGCGCGAAGACCTCATCCGGCAATCCAAAGCCCCGATCCGTCGGCAACCCCTGATGCACCTCCCCACAACTCGTGCACACAACCTCATGTCCCGCCATAGCTCCCCCCAGGGACCGCTAGAAAAACTTCAGTTCCTAGTATCCGCCCTGCAAGAATGCATTGGAATGCACCGATCTCCAGCCCTCTCGGCGATGCACCAGGCCACTGAGCAGTCCAAAGTCACCCGCTTCACGCCAACCAACGCTAAACGAAGACGCTATAGCAAAAGCGGGCTTCCCGCCGCCATCCATTCCTGCAACGACGCCGCAAGCGGCGCGCGGCTGCCCGGCCTGGGGCGTGCCCAGGGCGCGGATGGGCGGCTAGGTGTCTAGCGCGAAGGCCATAGCCGTCGCCACCATGGCGGCGTTTGCGGCGCTATGGCACCCGCATGTCGCTGCGCCACAGCCTCGGCATGACGCGCCAGCAACAGCGGCAGTGCGGTCGCCCGCCAGAACACCAGGCTGACGTATCCCGAGGACATGCCGCCATGGCTGAGGCGCGGCACGAACACCGACTCGACGGATGCGTCGTCCAGCGCCGTGCCGACCAGGCGCGCGAAGGTGTCGGCGAGCAGTGCCTCGCACTGCGTGGCCGTCGCCGGCAACGGCACGCCGGCCAGGGTCGACGCCATCTCTTCCCACAGATACGGATCGCCACGGCCGCCCCATCTGCTCGGCTCGTCCTGGAACAGGCCCGCCATGTCACCGATCGCGGCCATCGTTCTGCTGGCCTGCGGGCGCGCCGCTGCACTCAGTACGCGAACTCGCGGAACACGTGGTCGATGTCGCCCTGCCAGGCGCCGTGGTACAGCGCCAGCTTGCGCTCGGCCGCGGTCTCGCCGCCATGCAGGATTTCCACCAGCGGTTCGAGGAAGCGCGATTCGTCCTGGCCGTCGCGGTTCAGGCGCGCGCGCCGGCGCAGGCCGGACAGGGCGATCTTCACCGCCTCGGCAGCCAGGTCCTGCACGGTACCGTTGCGGAACGGCAGCTTCAGCGCCTGCTTCGGCACGCCGTCGCGCAGCGCGTGGCGTTCGACCAGGTTGAAATCCTTGACCAGGTCCCAGGCCGCGCCCAGCGCCGCATCGTCGTACAGCAGGCCGACCCAGAACGCCGACAGCGCGCACAACCGGCCCCACGGACCGGCGTCGGCGCCGCGCATTTCCAGATACTTCTTCAGGCGCACTTCCGGGAACGCGGTGGTCATGTGGTCGGACCAGTCGCGCAGCGTCGGCAACGCACCGGGCAACGCCGGCAACTTGCCCTGCAGGAAATCGCGGAAGCTCTGCCCGCTGGCGTCGATGTAGGTGCCGTCGCGGTAGGAGAAGTACATCGGCACGTCGAGCAGGTAATCGACGTAGCGCTCGTAGCCGAAGCCGTCCTCGAACACGAAGTCGAGCATCCCGGTGCGGTCGGCGTCGGTGTCGGTCCAGATATGCGAGCGGTAGCTGAGGTAGCCGTTGGGCTTGCCCTCGGCGAACGGCGAGTCGGCGAACAGCGCGGTGGCGATCGGCTGCAGCGCCAGCGACACGCGGAACTTCCTGATCATGTCCGCTTCGCTGGCGTAATCCAGGTTAACCTGCACCGTGCAGGTGCGCGTCATCATGTCCAGGCCGAGCGAACCGACCTTGGGCATGTAGCGCTTCATGATCTGGTAGCGGCCCTTGGGCATCCACGGCATCTCGTCGCGGCGCCACTTCGGCTGGAAGCCCATGCCGAGGAAACCCAGGCCCAGTTCGTCGGCGACCTGCTTGACCTCGTTGAGGTGGCTGCCCACTTCGACGCAGGTGTCGTGGATGGTCGGCAGCGGCGCGCCGGACAGTTCCAGCTGACCGGCCGGCTCCAGCGTCACCGAGGCGCCATCGCGCAGCAGGGCGATGGTGTGCCCGGCTTCGCGCACCGGCGCCCAGCCGAAGCGGGTCAGGCCCAGCAGCAAGGCCTCGATGCCGCGCTCGCCGTCGAAGGTCGGCGGCCGCAGGTCGTCCAGCCGGAAGCCGAACTTCTCGTGCTCGGTGCCGATGCGCCACTGCGCTTCGGGTTTTTCTCCGGAGGCAAGCACCTCGACCAGTTCGGCGCGGTCGGTGATCGGCGTCTCGGCAACGTGGCTGGGGCTCGACAAGGGCAGGACTCGCACGGCGGGTGAGGCGATGTGGGGACCATCCCCTGCCATCGCAAGGCCCGCACTATAGCGTGCCGGGGGCGCGGCCCGCGTCGCTACCGGCGGCACTGCAGCATTCCATGGCCGCGCCGCTGACGGCGTCGAGAGTGAGACGCAGCAAGCGTTCGCGGCGCCGGCTCGGCTAGGCTGCGGTCTCCTTCCCGCTCCGCCGCAGGCAGCGCCATGCGCCCGACCCACTCCGAACGCCATCGCACCGACCGCGCCGGCTGGCTGCGCGCGGCCGTGCTCGGCGCCAACGACGGCATCCTGTCCGTGGCCGGCCTGGTGGTCGGCGTCGCCAGCAGCGGCGCGTCGGCGGCCACGGTGCTGACCACCGGCATTGCCGGCCTGGTCGCCGGCGCGATGTCGATGGCCGCCGGCGAATACGTGTCGGTGCAATCGCAGGCCGACACCGAGCGCGCCGACCTGGCGCTGGAACGCCGCGAGCTGCACGAGGACCCGCAGAGCGAACTGGACGAACTCACCGCGATCTATCGCCAGCGCGGGCTGGACCCCGGCCTGGCCCGCCAGGTCGCCGAGCAGTTGACCGCGCACGATGCGCTGGGCGCGCACGCGCGCGACGAACTCGGCATCACCGAGAGCCTGCGCGCACGTCCGCTGCAGGCGGCGGCCGCGTCGGCGGCGGCGTTCTGCACCGGCGCCGCACTGCCGATCGTGGCCGCCTGGCTGGCGCCGGACGGCCGGCAACTGTGGGTGACCGGCGCGGCGACCCTGATCGGCCTGTCGCTGACCGGCGCGCTGGCCGCGCGTGCCGGCGGCGCCTCGGGCCTGCGCGGCGCGGTGCGGGTGGTGTTCTGGGGCGCGGCGGCGATGCTCGCCAGCGGCGCGATCGGCCATGTGTTCGGCGTGCATGTCTGAGCGGACGCGCCCCGTACTGGATAGCATCACCGGCATGGCCACAGCCGTTTCCCCGAAATGCAAGGCAACCGCACGCCCGTCGTTCAACACGGAACCTGACCTGGAGTACTGAAAATCGACACTGGCCCCTTCGTCGTCGACCACATGGGATTTTCCGTTTCATCGCTGGATGAGGCGATCGCGTTCTGGACTGAGGCCATGGGCTTCGAACTTGTCCGCACGGGCGAAATGGGCGGCGATTTCCTGCGCGAGGTGACGGGCGTCGACGATCCTCGTTGCCGCATGGCGCTGGTGGTCTCGCCTGCCGGCTTTCCCATCGAACTGCTGGAATACTCGACGGCCCGCACATTGGGCAAGACACCCGCAAGCGCTGGCGCGATCGGCGCGGCCCATCTCGCCGTCACCGTGACGGAGATCGACGTGGCGGTCGCCAGGATCCAGGCGCAGGGATGGCAGTTGAAAGGATCTCCGCGGCCGATCGAGGCAGGGCCACGCGCGGGAACCGTCGTTGCCTACGTCAGCGGGCCCGACGGAATCACCATCGAGCTCATGCAACCTCCCAGGTAAACGTGGCTGACAAAACGACTGCGCAGTCGCCAGACCGCGGGGAAGCGACCTGCGGCGCACCGAGACCGGCAGTTTGCGGAGCCGGCACCAGCGCAGTCGTGGCAGTCCGGCCGGCTGCGACGTAGCAGCCTGGCGCTTTACGCTGAGCGCGCGCGCCGCGCTGCGCTAGCATCACGGCCATGGCCGACACCACCTCTCCCGACGCTTTGCTGCTGGCACGCCTGGCCAGCCTGGCCGACTGCACGCAGGCCGAGGGCTACGCCTGCATCACCGCGCGCCGCGAACACGGCGCGCGCTCGGTGGAGATCCCGCAGCCGCACCTGGCGATCCTGCTGCAGGGACGCAAGCAGGTGCGCACCGCGACACAGGCCCTGGACTTCGTACCGGGCGACCTGTTCCTGGTGACGCGGCGCTGCCGCATCGATGTGGTCAACATCCCGGATCCGCACAGCGGCCTGTACCTGAGCGTGCTGGTGCCGCTGT
The DNA here is from genome assembly GCF_009192905.1 of Xanthomonas sp. LMG 12459. Taxonomy (NCBI): domain Bacteria; kingdom Pseudomonadati; phylum Pseudomonadota; class Gammaproteobacteria; order Lysobacterales; family Lysobacteraceae; genus Xanthomonas; species Xanthomonas sp. LMG 12459. The sequence continues at coordinate 13,846 of NZ_NSGT01000022.1, read as the reverse complement.
GCGAGGAAGCGCTGAGCGCGGCACGCGTGCTGTGGAACGAGCCGCTGCCCGCCGCAGGCGCGGAACTGGCGCGCCTGCGTGCCGAGACGTTCGGCGGCACCCTGCTGCAATGGCGGCAGGCGCTGCAGGACGGCCGCTACACCGAGGCGCGGCTGGCACTGGCGGCCCTGGTGGTGGCACTGTGCCGGCAAGGCCACGGCGGCCTGCTGCTGCCGCCGGCGCCGAGCGTGGCAGCGCAGGTGCGCGAGCTGATCGCCGCACAGCCGCAACGCGGCTGGCGTTCGCGCGACATCGAGGACAGCCTGGGCCTCAGCGGTGCGACCCTGCGCCGGCACCTGGCCGGCGAACGCACGTCGTTGCGCGAACTGCTCACCGATGCGCGCCTGGCGCACGCGATGCAACTGCTGTACACCACGCGCTGGCCATTGAAGACGGTCGCCGCGCACGCCGGTTACCGCTCGGTGCGCAGCTTCAGCCAACGCTTCCAGGAGCGCTATGGCCTGGATCCTGCCAGCATCGGCAACTGAGCCACGTCGGCATTGAGCGCCGCGCGCAGCGGAATGAGCGAATCGCGCAGCGGCGCCGGTGCAGCATGCCATTACCGCGGCGCACGCCGCTCTGCCAGGAAATCCCATGTCCGTGTTCCCGCTGCGCGCGTTGTGCGCGCTGGCCCTGAGCGCCAGCGCGGCGCTGACGCTGCCATCACCCGCCCACGCCGCCGCGCCGGCCAGCGCCCAGACGCAGGTGCCCGGCGTCTATCGCCAGGCGATCGGCCGCTTGCGGGTCACCGCCCTGTTCGACGGCACCGTGGCGCTGTCGCGCGCGGAACTGGCGAACATTCCGCCGGAGGCGATCGCACGCCTGCTCGACCACCGCTATGTGCCGGAGAACGACAAGGGCCTGCAGACCGCGGTCAACGCTTATCTGATCCAGGACGGCACGCACCTCACCCTGGTCGATACCGGCACCGCGACCTGTTTCGGCCCTGGCCTCGGCCAGGTGCTGGCCAACCTGCGCGCGGCCGGCTATGCGCCAGAGCAGGTCGACGACGTGCTGCTGACCCACGCCCATCCCGATCACCTGTGCGGCCTGCTGGACGCACAGGGCCAGCCCGCCTATCCCAAAGCGACGGTGTGGCTGAGCGCCGCCGACGCGGCGTACTGGCTGGACCCGGCCAGCGAGGCCGGGGCGCCGCAGGCACTGCGCTTCGCCTTCCCGCTGGCGCGGGCGGCGGTGGCGCCCTACCAGTCCGCGCAGCGGCTGCGCCGTTTCCGTCCCGGCGATGCGCTGCCCGGCGGCGCGGTGGCGCTGGATACCCACGGACACACGCCCGGGCACGTGTCGTACCGCTTCGACGGTGGTGCGGGGCAGCAACTGCTGGTGTGGGGCGATCTGGTGCACTACCACGCGGTGCAGTTCGCGCAGCCGCAGGCGTCGTTCGAGGCCGACAGCGACCGCGCCGCGGCGATCGCCGCGCGCAAGCGCATGCTGGCGCAGGCCGCGGATCACGGTTGGTGGGTAGCCGGCGCGCACCTGCCGTTCCCGGGACTGGGCCACGTGCGTCGCGAGGGCGAGGCCTTCGCCTGGGTGCCGACCGAGTTCTCGCCGTTGCCGGCGGCGCCTTGATTGGCCCGTACCTTCATCCGGCACTGCGGGGCACCTTCCCCCGAAAAGGGGGCCATGGTCCCAATGGGAGAAGGGAACGGCTAGCCCCTCTCCCATCGGGAGAGGGGTTGGGGTGAGGGTCCGGCGCGAAGCGTCTCGCGGAGCTTGGGCGCCAGCGCCGCCGCGCTCACTCCGCGGCAGTCGGCTCCGTGTCCAACCCCAGCCAGCCACCGACGATGCCACGCAACTCATCCACGCCCTGGCGGGTCTCGCCGGAGAAAGTCTGCACGCTGACCGTATCGCCGAACGCGCTGGTCAGCTCCTTGCGTACCTGCTGCAGCACCTGCCCCTGCTGGCCGCGGCCGAGCTTGTCGGCCTTGGTCAGCAGCGCGTGCGCGGGCAGCCCGCGCTGGGCGGCGTAGCCCAGCATCTGCCGGTCGTAGTCCTTCAGCGGATGGCGGATGTCCATCACCACCACCAGCCCGCGCAGGGCCTCGCGCGTGCGGAAATAGGTGTCGATGAACTTCTGCCAGTGCGCCTGCAGTTCCTGCGGCACCTTGGCGTAGCCGTAGCCGGGCAGGTCCACCAGGTAGCGCTCGGGCTGGACCTGGAAGAACACCAGCTGCTGGGTGCGGCCAGGCGTCTTGGACACGCGGGCCAGGGCGTTCTGTCGGGTCAGCGCGTTCAGCGCGCTGGACTTGCCGGCGTTGGAGCGGCCGGCGAACGCCACTTCCCAGCCGCCGTCGTCCGGCAACTGGCGGGCATTGTGGGCGGACAACAGATAGTGGGCACGTTCGAGGATCAGCGACATCCCCCTAGGATCGCACGTCCAGGGCACCGGGCGGGCTTCGTTGACCGCCGGGCCGCGGCATGCCGATAATCGCGCGAGTGCGGTCGCCGTCCGGCAGCCGCGGGGTCGGGTCATACGGAGCTTCAGCAATGCGCCACGCTCGCGTTCTTGCCTTTGCCGGTCTAGCGGTTTCCGTCGCTGCCGCGGTCGCGTTCGCGCAGACCTCGGTGGTTCCCATTCCCGACCACGCGCCGGTGCGCACCACGCCGCTGGAGGGCGACATCGGCAAGGCCGCCTGGGGCGACCCCAAGGCCGGCCAGGCCAAGGCCGCGGCCTGCGCCGCCTGCCACGGCGCGGACGGCAACCCCGCGATCGCCATGTATCCGCGCATCGCCGGCCAGGTGGAGCGCTACAGCGCGCGGCAGATGGCGCTGATTGCCCACGGCGAGCGCACCAGCGGCGCGGTCGCGGCGATGGTGCCGTTCGTGCAGCCGCTGAGCGCGCAGGACATGCGCGACATCGGCGCCTACTTCGCCACGCAGAAGGCCGGCGCCGGCATCGCTGACGACGCGGTGATCGCCGACGGTCCCTACGCGGGCATGAAGTTCTACGAGGTCGGCCAGCAGCTGTATCGCGGCGGCGACGCGACCCGCGGCATTCCCGCGTGCATGGCCTGCCACGGCCCGGCCGGCGCCGGCAACCCGGGTCCGGCCTATCCGCATCTGGGCGGCCAGCACGCCGATTACGTGGCGCGGCGCCTGCAGGAATACCAGGCCGGCACCACCCAGGAGCGCGATCCGACGATGTTCAAGATCATGGCGCAGGTGGCCAAGCCGCTGACCGACCAGGAGATCAAGGCGCTGGGCAGCTACCTGCAGGGCCTGCACGACCGCGCCGACGACGCGGCCGCCGCGCAGGCCGCACCGGCCGCGGCGACGCCACAGCAGCCGACGCCCGCGCAACAATCCTGACCGAGCGCCGCCGCGGCGGCGCCGGCCCGTTTCCCCTTCGCGCCGGTCCCGACGACCGGCGTTCGTTTTTTGCCATTGGAGATCGCATGAACCGTCTGCCCCGCCTGCTGTTGTGCCTGCTCGCCCTGCTGCCGTTGAGCGCCTGCGCGCAACCCAAGTCCGCCACCGCGGTGGAAGGGGAGGACTACACGCTGATCGCCAATCCCAAGCCGTTCGCGCCGCTGGCCGGCAAGATCGAGGTGGTGGAAGTGTTCGGCTATACCTGCCCGCATTGCGCGCACTTCGAGCCGCTGCTGGAAGAGTGGGCCGGCAAGCAGGCCAAGGACGTGCGCCTGACCCTGGTGCCGGCGGCGTTCGGCGGCTACTGGGACAACTTCGCCAGCGCCTTCTATGCCGCGCAGCAGTTGGGCGTGCAGAGCCGCAGCCACCGCGCCATGTTCGAGGCCATCCACGACAAGCGCAGCGTACCGGTGCAGAACGTGGCGCCGGAGGAACTGGCCACGTTCTACGCCGGCTTCGGGGTCAAGCCGCAGGCCTTCATCGCCGCCTACCAGAGCCCGCAGGTCGCCGCGCAGGTGAAGGCCGCGCGCGATTTCGCCGTGCGCGCCGACATCTCCGGCACCCCGGCGCTGATCGTCAACGGCAAGTACCTGGTCAAGGGCAAGAACTTCGAGGACATGCTGCGTATCGCCGACGCGTTGATCGCCCGCGAGCGCGCAGGCAAGTAATCGGCGTACGGCGCTTCATCCGCGCCATGGCATCATGACGGGGTGGCCGGACCGCGCTTGCGGCGCGTCCGGCATTTGTCCCCCATCCTGCTGGAGATGTCGCCGATGAAGACCCGCTTCGCCCTGACCCTGATGGCCCTGCTGCCGATCCTGGTGGCATGCAAGGCCCAGGACGGCACTGCCGACGCCGTCGCCCCTGCCTCCGGCACCGCTGCCGCCCCGGCTGCCGCGCCCGCCGCCGGCAACGATGCCGCCGCTGCACCCGCCGAGACGCCGGCCGCGCCCGCGGCCACCACCGCCGATGCCGCTGCACAGCCTGCCGCCACGGAAGGCGACAACGCCGCGGCCAAGCCGGTCGCCGCCAAGACCCCGAACGGTCCGGAGCCGGTCGCCGGCACCGACTACGTCGACATCGCCGGCGGCCAGCCGTTCCAGCCGACCAACGGCAAGATCGAGGTGGCCGAGATCTTCGGCTACGTCTGCCCGGCCTGCGCGCGCTTCCAGCCGCTGATCGGCCCGTGGAAGGCCGGCCTGCCGTCGGACGTGCGCTTCGTCTATGTGCCGGCGATGTTCGGGGGTACCTGGGACGACTACGCCCGCGCGTTCTACGCCGCCGAGGCGCTGGGCGTGCAGGAGAAGACCCACGAGGCGCTGTACAAGGCGATCCACGTCGACGAGACCCTGAAGGGCGAGCGTGGCCGCGACTCGGTGCAGGACATCGCCAACTTCTACGCCAAGTACGGCGTGGACCCGAAGCAGTTCGCCGACACCATGGGCAGCTTCGCGGTGGCCACCAAGACCAACCGCGCCAAGCAGTTCGCCACCCGCAGCGGCATCACCGGCACGCCGTCGCTGATCATCAACGGCAAGTACCTGGTCAAGGGCAAGAGCTACGACGACATGCTGCGCGTAGCCGATCACCTGATCGCGCGCGAGCGCGCGGCGATGACCAAGTAAGCCGTTCGCCTCGGGCCGCACCGCCGTGACCGCTCCCGCCACCCGCACCCTGCGCGTGCTGACCGCCAACATCCAGGCCGGTTCCAGCACGCGCCGCTACAGCGACTACGTGACCCGCAGCTGGTCGCACGCGCTGCCGGCCGGGCGCAAGCGCAGCAGCCTGGACGCGATCGCGCAGCTGGCCAGCGACCACGACATCGTCGGCCTGCAGGAAGCCGATCCCGGCAGCCTGCGCTCGGGTTTCACCAACCAGACCCACTACCTGGCCGAACGCGCCGGCTTCAACTACTGGAGCCACCAGCCGAACCGGCGCGTGGGCGGCGTGGCCTCCAGCGCCAACGGCCTGCTCAGCCGGCTGGAGCCGGTGGAAGTGCAGGACCACGCCCTGCCCGGCCGGCTCGGCGGGCGCGGCGTGCTGCTGGCCAAGTTCGGCAACGGCGCCGAAGGCCTGGCGGTGGCGGTGGCGCACCTGTCGCTGGGCGCCAACTCGCGTGCGGCGCAGTTGGCCTTCATCGCCGAGTTGCTGTCCGATCATCCCAACGTGGTGCTGATGGGCGACTTCAACTGCGTCGCCGACCGCCCGGAAATGCAGTTGCTCTACAAACGCACCCGGCTGCAACCGCCGGGCTGCGTGGTGCCGACCTTCCCGAGCTGGCGCCCGCAGCGCGCCATCGACCACATCCTGGTCAGCGACGGCCTGCGCTGCAACGAACAGCGCGCAATGCCCGCCGCCTTCTCCGACCACCTGGCGGTGGCCACCGAGATCGACGTGCCGCAGCACGTGTTGCGCTGAGGCGCCATCGCGCCACAGTCCGCTCGGCGGCGCGAAACCGTCAGCAGCGGCAGCGCGCCTGCCAAGCCCAACCCGAAGGGTCGCGGTTGCGCGGGGATGGATGACACGCCCTAGAACAGCGTCTCCTTGAACGGCAGCATCGCCGCGCCCAGTACCGTGGCATGCGCTTGGACTTCGCCGACCAGCAGTGTGGGATATGGCGAGGCGATGCCACGCCGCGGGGCCGACTCGAACGCAATGCGGGCGATCAGCCGTCGCGCAAGATCGGCAGGCAGGCGCGCACCGAACACGATCACCGGCGGATCGATCAGCGCAATGGTCGCCGCCACCGCCAGCGTCACCGTCGATTGCACGGCATCCAGCCAAGCGTCGATCTGCGGCCACGCCGGGTCGTACTGCTGCAGCATCGCATGCAGGTCCGGCAGCGCGTGACCGTCGGCGACCAGCGCCTCGCGCAGGCTCTCCAGCGTCGGCCGTGCCATGCCGGTGATGGCCGAAATACGGCCCAGTTCGCCAGCATTGCCGTGCGCGCCGCGGCACACGCCGCCGTCGGCGATCACGCCCGCGGCGAATCCGTCGCCGATGTACAGATAGACCAGGTCCGGCGTTCGACGGCCGATCCCATACACCGCCTCCGCCAGAGCCGCGCAATGGGCGTCGTTGTCCATCCAGACCGGCAACTGCAGGCAATCGGCGACGAATCGGTCCAGTTCGACCTCCACCCAGTCCGATGCCAGCGACAGCGGCGGGTTGACGCGCGCGCCCTCGCCGATGCGCGGTCCGGTCATGCTCAGACCAACGCCGAACAGCTGTTGTCGGTCCACAGCAGCGGCCTGTAGCAGTTCCTCCACCATCGCCGGCAACTGCCGACGCACGTCAGCCAACGTGAGCGGGAATGCAGTGAACTGACGCATCCCACGGATCTGCCCGGCGAAGTCGATCAACAGCACCGCGATGCCATCGACCGTCAACGAGACGCCGACGCTGTACGCGTAATCCGGCACCAAACGCACCAGGCGACTCGGCTGGCCGCGCCCGCGACGCGGCGATGGCCCCAGTTGCAGCAGGCCATGTGCGACCAACGGATCGAGGATGCCCTTTGTCCCCGGCACGCTGAGTCCAATGGCGCGGGGCAGATCGGCACGCTCGACCTGTCCCGCGCGGCGGACCAAGTCCAACAGCATGCGCTCGCTGGTCCCAGCGACGTTGCCGTCGCTGCGGCGGCGGTACTGCGGACGGACAGCGGCGTTGGCGAAGAAGCCGGACACGCGAAGCGACAGCGGGGGCGTTGTCATATTTCTTTTAATTAACCAACTTAATTTAATGCATCTTCGGCCACCACTCTGGGGCCGCCCAAGACTGGATCGTGCCATGCGTCTGCTGCCGCCTCATCCCCTTTGCGTCTTCCGCTCGCCCGACGCCTCCTCTCCGTCCGGTCTGTCGCTGGCACTTCGCCTGGCGCTGACCGGCGTCCTGCCGTTGGCATCGCCGGCGTATGCCGATGCGCTGCAGGCCGACGAGGATGCGAAGACCATGGATGCAGTGCAGGTCCGCACCTCGTTCCAATCGCAGAACACGCGCGCCATCGCCACCAAGCAGGGGGCTTCCACCATCGTGGATTCGATCGCCGCCGACAGCATCGGGCAGTTGCCGGACTTCAACGTCGGCGACGCGCTGCGCCGGGTCGCCGGCGTGAGCACGGTGGAGTACCAGGGCGAACCGCGCTATGTGACCGTGCGCGGCCTCAACGGCAACTACAACAGCATGTTGATCGACGGCTTCGCGTTCGCCAGCAACGATATCGGCAGCCGCCAGGCGCTGATGGACGTGCTGCCGGCCAATTTCGTCGATCGCATCGACGTGGTGAAATCGCTGTTGCCGGAAAACGACGGCGGCGCGATCGGAGGCGTCACCGATCTGGTCACCGAAAGCGGCTTCGAGCGGCCCGATGGATTGCTCACCGCCGCGGCCAAGGGGGGCGTCAACCTCATGGGACAGCGCTACGGCGGGCGCACGCCGGCCGGCGAAAGCGAACTGAAGTGGAGCAAGCGCTTCGGTGGCAACGACGAATTCGCGTTCCTGGGCGCGGCCAGCGTCTGGCGCCGCGTGATCTCGGTACCGCAGGAGGAAAACGGAAGCGGCCTGAACTGGTACAACGCCGACGGTACGCGCTCCGCCTTGGCCTATGGCGGCGTCGGCAACGCGGTGCCCAGCGAGCGGCGTTGGTACAACTACGACAACACCCGCGAGCGCCGCGGACTGACCATGCGCCTGGATTGGCAACCGGATGGCCCGCTCAGCGGCCATCTCGCCGGCTATCGCTTCCGTCAGCGCGAGACCTCCGACCGCGACGCCGAGGTCGCGCAGGTGCAGAACAGCGCGCGCCTGGTTCGCACCGGCACCGACAGCGGAACCCTGGACAATCTCAATCAGCTTGTCGAACTGGGCCAATTGCGCTGGAAACGCGGACTGACCGGGCTCAACGGCGAACTGCTGGCCGAACTGCCGGCGCAGTGGCGCGGCGCACTGCGCGCCAGCACCTCGCGCGCCACGGTGGATAACCCGCAGACCTGGGACCGTTTCCAACAAAACCGCTTGGGCTACGCGTTCGACTGGAGCGACAGCCTGCCTGCGTTCACTGCACTCAACCCGGCGCTGGCCGACGACCCGACGCGCTACGCCAACCTCTATCACCAGCAGGAACGCACGCGCTACGCCGAGCGGGTCAGCGATCTGCAATTGGAATTGCGCCGCAACATGGACGAGGACAGTCGTGGATTGGGCGTGGCATGGGGCCTGCGACAGGTGCGTACGCACATGCGCACGTCCTTCCAGCGCACCACCTGGAGCGGGCTGCCCTACACCCTGGCGGACGTGCTGGGCGATTCGACCTGCGGGCTGGGCTGCAATACGCCGATGCTGACCATCGATCCGGCCCTTGCCGACGCACGCTGGGATGCCGTCGCCGACCAGGCAAGTGGCGTGGTGGACACCGCCGCGCAGAACAGCGGCAGCTACGCCGTGGACGAACAGGTGCGCGCCGGCTTCGTCCAGGCGCAATGGCGGGGCGAGCGCTGGCGCCTGGCCGGCGGCGTGCGCTTGGAACAGACCCGTTTCGGCAGCGACGGACTGCAACTGAGCGGATCGACATGGAGCCCGGTCAGTGCCGTGCGCCGCTATCGCAACTGGTTGCCGTCGCTCGCCGGCCAGTGGCAGACCAGCGCCAACGGCACCCTGCGCTTCGGCGTCTCGCGCTCGATCGGGCGCCCGCGCCTGGACCAGATGGCGCTGAACGGCGGCGTGCTGACACTCAGCAGCACGCCGCCCACGCTCAACCAGGGCAACCCGGACCTGCAACCGCGTCGCGCACTGAATCTGGATCTCGGCCACGACTGGACCTTCGACGATGGCGGCAGCCTGCTGTCGATCGCGCTGTTCCACAAGACCATCCACGATGAAATCTTCCGCTACGGCCAGCTGCAGTCCCTCGACGGCCAGCAGGTGCTGGTCACGCAGCCCCGCAACGTGGACCGGCCAGTGCGGCTACGCGGCCTCGAACTGAGCGCGATCAAGGAACTCGGCCCATGGCTGCCCGCGCTGAACGGCCTGTCGGTGAGCACCAATGTCACGCTGCTGGACGTGGACTACCCGGTGGTGCTGGGCGACGGCAGCCGTACGACGCTTTCGGTGCTGCCGCAGCAGCCCAAGCAGCTGTGGAATCTGGCGCTCAACTATGCGCGGGGTCCGCTGAGCGCCTCGCTGGCCTGGAACCATACCGGTGTGTTGTGGGACGACCGTTACCCCAACTACACCAACCAGTTGGAGTTCTATCGCAACCGCTACCAGCAGGCGTTGGACCGCGTCGACCTGAAGCTGGGCTGGCAGGTATCGCCCTCCGTCGCGCTGAGCCTGGACGTGCTGAACCTGACCGGACAGGGCTACGAGTACCGCATCGGCCGCCAGCAGGAATACCTGCAATCGGCCTGGAAGATGGCGCCGACCGTGATGGTCGGCCTCAATGTCAAACTCTGAGGCAAACCGCATGTCATCGTTTTTCGATACCAGCATCAGCCGTCGCCAGTTGCTGGCCGCGGCCGGCGCGACGGTCGTGGCTTCGGCACTGCCGGCGCAGACCATCTCGCCACAGCCGCCGGATGTGGGACGCAAGTTCCTCCGCTCACGGCGCCCGCTGCCGTTCCCCGGCAATACGTTCCTGGGCCATCTGCAACAGCAGGGCGATGGCTACCAGAGCTTCGACCGCGTGCTGGACATCTATCGCGAATTCTCCGAGCACCGCTTCGCCGACAAGTTCGCCTTGCTGCCACCGAGCAGCTATCACGTGACATTGCTGGGTGGCGTCAACGAGATCGACCGCGCTGGTGGGCCATGGCCCAGCGACATGGCGCGCGACGTACCGCTGAGCGACATCCATGCGACGTTCCTGGCACGGCTGCAGCAGCGCGACGTCGCGCCACTGGGCGCGTGCCGGTTCCTGATCGATCCTGCGGCAGCGAAGACCGGCCGCAACGACAATCTGCTGATCCCGTTGCGGCCCGCGGACGTAGCGACCGCGCTGCGGCTGGACGTCGCCCGCCGCGGCCTGATGGCACTCATTCGCCTGCAGCGCCCGGACTACGTCGACTACCGGTTCCACATCTCGTTGGCCTATCTGTGCGACACGCTCGATGAGGTCGAACATGCCGCCTATCGGAAGGCGGTACACGACTGGCTGGCGCGGCTCGCCGCGGCCGGACCGATCACCGTGCCGCGCTTCCACTTCTGCACCCTTCAGGACATGTACGCGTTTCGGACGCTGCAAGAGGTGTGAGGCGCCCAGGCGACGGACGACATCGGCATGCGAAACGCGCGGCGCGGGATACGCGCCGCAACGTCCGTCACACCGCTAGAACTTCAGATCCGCCCGCACATACAGGTAACGCCCACCGGGAATGCCGTAGGTGGAGGCGTCGTAGCCGTTGAGCGAACACGACAGGCAGATCGGCGGGTCCTTGTCGAAGACGTTGTTGACGCCGCCGCTGAGGGTCAGGCCCTTGAGCCAGTCGAAGCGGTAGCCGACCTGCAGGTCGTGGTAGGTGATCGCGTCCAGCGTGTTGGTGCCGGCGACAGGATTGCTGCACACCGGGAACGCGACCGCGTCGCCGCACTGCTCGGTCAGCTCGGAGATGTGCCGCAGCGTCCACGACGCATTCCAGCGGCCGCGCGACCAGTCCAGGCTCAGGTTGCTGGTCCACTCGGGAATCGAGCTGTCCACCACCTCCACGCCCGGGCGCTGCGGCTGCACCTGGCCGGCCGCGCCGGTGGCGACGTAGCGGGTGACGAAGGTGTTCTGCCAGCCGATCTTGAAGCGGCCGGCAGCGGTTTCCGGCGAGTTCCAGAACAGGTCCACGTCCCAGCCGTCGGTCTTGATCGAGCCGAGGTTGGTCAAGCGGTTGTTGAAGCCGTTGATGCCGCCGGTGGAGGCGCGGGTGATGCCGTCGCAGTAGGTCGGCGACAGCGTGTCCACGCACAGGTCGAGCTGGGTCTGCGCGTTGATCGCCTGGATCGCGCCGTCGATGTCGTGGCGGTAGAAGGTCACCTCCACGTCGAAGCGGTCCGACCACGGCACGTTGCTGGCGAACCACGGGCTCCAGACGAAGCCGGCGCTGAAGCTGCGCGCCTTCTCCGGCTCCAGCGCGCGGTTGCCGCCGGTGGTCACCGAGATCTGCGAGTTGGCCTGCTGGTAGCCGGCCGGCACGCCGAGCGTGGCGCAGTTGCTGGCGCTGCCGCGCGGCGCGGTGCCGCCCAGGCCGATCGAGCATGGGTCGGACAGGGTCAGGTCGGCGCGCGCGGCCGAACCATACAGCTCGCCGATGCTGGGCGCGCGGAAGCCTTCGGCATAGCTGGCGCGCAACACGAAGTCCGGCGCCACCTGCCAGCGCAGGCCGTACTTCGGGGTGAACTTGCCGCCGAAGGTGGAGTAGTCGGAATAACGGCCGGCCAGGCTGAGGTCCAGTTTGTCGCCCAGCGGCGAGTCGGCGAAGATCGGCACGCTCAGTTCGAGGTAGGCCTCCTTGACGTCGTAGCTGCCCTGCGTCGGCAGCGACGGCACGCCGTTGTAGTGGCCGATTACGGTCAGCGGATCGGGGCGGTAGAAGCCCTCGTACTTGCGGTATTCCACGCCGGTGGCGAAGGACACCGCGCCGGCCGGCAGCCGGAACAGGTCGCTGCTGAGGTTGGCGGTGAACTGGGTCAGCTCGTTCTGGCTGCGATCGTGCACCACCGGCTGGATCCAGCGCAGCATGTCCGGGGTGATGCTGCCGGCGCCGCCGAAGATGTTCAGCGGCACGCAGCCGGCCACCGCCGCGCACGCCGCCGGATCGCCCAGCGCCAGGTTGATGTTGTAGATGTTGTAGCTGCCGTAGTTGGTCTGCTCGGCCTTGTTCTTGCTGTAGGCGCCGTTGACGTCCCAGAACCAGGTGCGGTCGGCGCCCTCGAAGCTGCCGATGAAGCCGGTGCCGACATACTGGGTGTCCACGCGCTGCTCGAACACGCGCGCACCGCCTTCCACCGGGCGGCGCCCGATCATGATCAGATTGCTGCCCGAATCCAGCGCGAAGCCGAACGGGTTGTACGGGTTGGCGGCGGAGATGACGATGTTGTCGGCCAGCGGATTGCCGGTGCCGGCGTCGGGCCCGAGGAAGATCGGTTCCGGCGCGGCCTGGTTGGTCGACTCGCGGCGGTTGCCGAGCAGCTTCAGGTACCACTGCACGTCGTCGTTGAAGAAGAAGCGGAACTGGCCGAACACGCCCTTGCGCTCGGACGGGGTCAGCAGCAGGTTGGACGCGGCGAAGTTGTAGCGGTCGGCGGTGGTGAAGCAGTGGTAGTCGTCGCTGCGGATGCAGCCGCCGGTGCCGTCGTAACGCGGCGTGCGCGCACCGCTGTTCGGGGTCAGGTTCTGCTCGGCGCCGGTGTTGGGGTCGACGAAGATGAAACGCCCGTCCGGGGTGGCCGAACTGCCGAAGCTCAGGCCGGTGCCGGGAATCGGATACAGCGACTGTGCACGGTCGCGCGCGTAGATCGGATCCTGCTTGGTGTAGCTGGCGCCGAGGAACAGGCTGGTGCGTTCGGTGCTGTGGCCCCAGGCCAGGTCCACGCCCTTGCTGGCGCCGTCGCCCTTGTCGTACTCGCCGTAGTTCAGGGTGACCTGCCCGCCTTCGAAATTGCGCCGGGTGATGATGTTGACCACGCCGGCGATGGCATCGGAGCCGTACAGCGAGGAGGCGCCGTCTTCCAGCACCTCGACGCGCTCGACGATGGCCAGCGGAATGGTGTTGAGGTCGGTGGCCGCGCCCACGCCCGAGGCCGAGGACTCGTTGACCCAGCGCATGCCGTCGACCAGCACCAGGACGCGCTTGGCGCCCAGGTGGCGCAGATCCACCTGCGCCGAACCGGCACCGACGCCGCTGCCGTCCGGCGGGAAGCCGAAATTGCCGGAGGAATTGAACTTGGCGTTCAAGGCCGAACCGGAGGCGGTGAGTTCCTGCAGCACATCGCCGATGGAGGTCAGGCCGGTGCGTTCGATGTCGGCGCGGCTCAGGGTCTGCACCGGCACCTGGCCCTCGACTTCGGCACGGCGGATGCGGGTGCCGGTGACCTGCACGCTGTCCAGGGTGGTGGCCGTACCGGGAGCGGCCGGGGGCGTCTGTTGCTGGGCGCCGGCGATGGCGGGGACGCCGCCAAGCAGGACCATGGATACCGCGAAGACCAAAGGATGGCGGTGCAGGAAATTCATCCGTCTCTCTCTCCAGAAAGGATGTGGGTCGGCCGCTGCGACCCCCTGCACCGCGACGGCATGGAATTCTTTGTAAACAAATCGTAAACGCCGTGCAAGCGTCCGGCAGGCAAAGCGCGGGCCATCGCGACGACTGGTCGATCTGGTAGACACCGGATGCGCAAGACATCGTCAAGCAGCGCAACGCTCAAGCCCCTCTCCCCTCGGGAG